>NZ_CP139144.1 GCF_034059295.1 Pseudomonas sp. HR96 | reverse complement strand
TGGTGATCGGCAAGTTCCGGCACGAAATGAGCCGGGGCAAAGATCCACAAATGCACACTCATGCTGTCGTGATGAACATGACCCAGCGTGCCGATGGAAAGTGGCGCGCCCTGTTCAATGACGACCTGTACTTGGTACAGCATGAAATGGACGCGATCTACAAAGGCCACTTGGCGCATGAGCTGCGCGAGCTGGGATATGAAATCCGCGTGCTGGACAAGGAAGGTAACTTCGAGCTGGATCACATCAGCCGCGATCAGATCGAGGCCTTTTCCAGCCGCGCCAAAGTGATCGAAGAAGCGCTTGCCAAGGATGGCAAGACGAGGGCCAACGCTACGGCGCTGGAGAAACAAATCATTGCGATGGCCACCCGCCCGAAGAAGGACGAGCGGGATAAGGAGCTGGTCAAACAGTATTGGGTCACAAAGAGCCGCGAGCTACAAATCGATTACGGGCCTCGCAGCCGTCTGGATGGCCGCGAATATGGCTCGGAGACACCCGGTGCACTTGGCGGTAAACGTCCAGGGCAATCGCACGCCGAATACAGCCTGCCGGAAGGTTTGAGCCCCGGCCAGGCTGTCGTCCAGTACGCAATCAACCACCTCACAGAGCGCGAGCAAGTCGTCACCGCAACGGACTTGCGGACAGCGGCCCTACGTCGCGCAATTGGCTTGACCAGCCCGGAAGCGGTGGAGAATGAAATCACGCGGCTGGTCAAACAGGGAACGCTGATCGAATCGGCCCCGGCCTACAAGATGGCCAATGGTGAAGCCAGCTCGAAATCCCCTGTACTGTCTCCTGCAGGATGGATAAACCACCTGAAAGAACTCAAAGGCTGGTCGGACAAACAAGCGCATCAGTACGTCAGCAATGCCATCGAGCGTGGTTCGCTGGTCGAAGCGGAAAAGCGCTACACGACACAGAAGGGACTCAAACGCGAGAAAGCGATCCTGGCCATCGAGCGAACTGGCCGTGGCCAGGTCGAGCAGATCATGCCACTGGAGAAGGTTCGCCAGGCGCTGGAAGGAACGACCCTCACAGAAGGTCAGCGCTCAGCGGTTGAAAGCATCGTCAGTACCACAAACCGATTTGTTGGCATCCAGGGCGATGCCGGTACCGGGAAAACCTACTCGGTAGATAGGGCGGTGCAGCTACTGGAGTCGGTCAATCAAGCGATGTACCAGGGCGAAACACAGACCGGGTTCAGGATCTTGGCACTTGCCCCATACGGCAACCAAGTGTCCGCGCTCAAGAACGAAGGACTCGACGCGCACACCCTGGCCAGCTTCTTCCACACGAAGGACAAAAAACTCGACGAGAAGACCATTATCGTTCTCGACGAAGCCGGTGTTGTCGGCGCTCGGCAGATGGAGCAGCTGATGCGACTTGTCGAGAAATCTGGTGCGCGCCTTGTTCAGTTGGGTGATACCAAACAGACCGAGGCCATCGAAGCCGGTAAGCCGTTCGCACAGCTCCAGCAAGCAGGTATGCAGACCGCACGCATCAAGGAAATTCAGCGTCAGAAAGATCCCGAACTTAAACGCGCCGTGGAATATGCCGCCGAAGGCGATACCACCAAATCCGTAAAGCACATTGCCTACGTCGAAGAAATGCGCCATGCGCATGATCGGCACGCCGCTATCATCAACGATTACATGGCCATCCCCCCGCAGGAGCGTGACGAGGCGCTGATCGTTGCTGGTACAAACAAAGACCGAAAGCAGATCAACGAGCTAGCCCGCAAGGCGCTGGGCCTCACCGGGCTGGGCAAACAGTTCACCACGCTCAACCGTGTTGACATGACGCAAGCCGAACGCAGGTATGCGCCGAGCTATGCCGTTGGCCAAGTCATCCAACCCGAGAAGGACTATGTGAAAGCGGGCCTTGTCCGTGGGGAAACATACAAGGTCAAAGAAGCATTGCCAGGTAATATTCTGGTGCTGACCAGCTCGACGGGCGAGTCACTGACGATCAACCCACGGAAAGTCACGAAGCTAAGCGTTTACAAGGCAGAGAAGCCAGAGCTTGCCCCCGGCGATCTTGTCCGCATCACCCGTAACAATCCGTCACTGGACATCACCAACGGCGACCGGATGCGGGTGCAATCGCTGGAACCCGGATTTATCCACTTGGCTCCAATTGGTAAGGACGGCACAACGGGGCGAGTGGTGAAGCTGGCCACCGACAAACCGCTGCACCTTGAGCATGCTTATGCAGCCACAGTGCATAGCGCGCAGGGGCTGACGAATGACCGTGTGCTGGTGTCTATCAACACCAAGAGCCGAACCACGTCGCTGAACTTGTTCTATGTGGCCATCAGCCGTGCGCGGCTTGAGGCCAGGATCTACGCGGACAACATCAAGGCGCTGCCGGAAGCGATTGCCAAGCGTTATGACAAGTCCACTGCCTTGAGCATTCAGCGCGAGCGGGAGCTACAGCGCCGCGAGCAGCAGCGGTTACGCACGACAATGATCGATAACGGCCTGCGACAGAGAGAGCTTGAGCGGAGCCGACGCGAACGGTCAAACAACACAGGCGACGGGTTGGGCCGAACCTAAGACACAAGAACCCCGCCGAGGCGGGGTTTTTTGTGGGTGCGTGGTTGGAGTCAGCGACTGATTCCGTCGATGCGAGTGTGGCCGTACTCACGTTCGCGTTCTTCAAGGGTTCGATGTTCCGGGGTGCCTATCCCTACTCCCTGGCCGACATAGTGAATCTTGATGTGACCCCCGTTGCGCGCAAACAACATTGATTGGTCGCTATGCAGATCAAGGCGCTTGTGAGCGATCAACACTTTACGCCCGTCCTGCACCGTTTCCTGATAGAGCGTGCCGAATCGGGAATCGACTATAGGCCCGACATAGACGCGCCCAGGTTCGGGCGTCAGACATTCCTCATAGCGGTCATGCGGTGAACCTTCAATGCTGCCGACTTGCCAGTCTGTTTGTGCACGCTCGCGGCTATCGGAAGCAGGCTTGGTGTAGGCCGAATCACCTTCTTTGACTACGAACTCGACCCGAGAATCTGGCAAATGCTGGAGGGATGCGGAATCACTATCAAGGCGCGGTTTGCGATTCTTTTCCCACGGAGGCCGTGCGCGAAGCTGGTTATCGCCTTCGATGTCTTTGGTCATGTGACTACCTCAGCTAATGGCCGTTCTCGCGTGCGAGAACGGCGCTGTCAGTGGGTTATCGGCTCATGCCGCCAAACGCCTTCGGCGCATGCTCGTGTGTTCGCATGGACTTCTCCAGCCCTTCGCGCACGATCCCGACGTTAGCCGAGAATGGATAGCGTACGGTTACGTCCTTGCCGGGCATCATGAGTGCCGAGTGGTTGATTTGCAGATTCTCACGGTTGTGTTCAACAAAAATCGTCTTGTTGCCATCCGCGATTGCTTGCACAACACGACTGCCCTTGAAATCAATTATTTTGCCGGTGTACTGCTTACCCAATTCTGGGCGTTGAAGCGCTGGCATATCCGCTTGGCTTGCGGGCATGCTCAGTTCAGCTTTGGTGCGCTCCAAGCTATCTTTGAATGACTGTTTGAACTCTGAGGCCCCAGGCATATTGTCGAACGGCAAATCCTTGTAGACCTGTCCTTTCTCGGTGCCTGCTGCGGCGTAGAGCTTGGCGCGTCCTTCCGGTGTTTTCATAATCACATTGGAGGTCGGTTCGAGTGCGGCTTTCTGCCAGGCCTCGCCCGCTTTGCCCGCATCGGTGTACACCTGCGGGGCTTTGCCCTTTTCGTTGATGTGGTAGGTAGTTACTCCAGATTGAGCTGCTTGCATGATTCTTTCCTCAGTAATTGGATTGAACTGCTCTGCCCTGATCCCACCGGCTTTTCCAATGGTTCAGGTAACGCTGCGCTAGATCGGGGTCGTTCCACACAACCAGGGCGTTCTCGCTGTTCTTGCGAGCTGCGGCGGCGGTGAAATTGAAACTGCCCGTCTCGACGGCAACGCCATCGACGACAAAGAACTTGTCGTGATGGATCGTGTAGGCATCGACGGTGCGGGTTGGGATACCCGACTTGGCGAGCAACGACAGGGCATGTCGCCCTGCCTCTCCGCGTCGATCCTCGAAATTGCTGCGATGGTCAGCCACCACCGCCACATCGACGCCGCGCTGTTTCGCGGCGATCAGGGCGCTGGTGACTTCGGGGTTTGTGAAGACGTAAGCAGACAGCCGAATCGAGCTGGTGGCCGCCTTGAGAGTTGAGAGGATCAGCGCCTGCGCAGATCCTTCCGGCGAGAAACCAACCTCGATGCGCCGCTCATCCTGCAAAGCATCAGGGTTGGCGTTTGCTAACGGAGTGATGGCCGCGAGTGCCACTGTCAGCACCAGGGCGAAGGGGCGTTGAGTACGCATCAAAAGCCCCTCTGTACAGGGCCCCATTTTTCATTGGCCCTGAATTTTTCCTCCGTGTCGTCTTTGCACTGTTGCAGGAAATCCCAACGCGCTTCCTTGGTACGGCTTGGGCTGAAATGGCCGTGACGGTATTTCTCTATATCGAAATACTTGTCCACGTACTTATTGCAGTCGTCGTCGCGGATCGCAGAGGTCAAGCACAAAGCTGCGCCGCAAGCGTCGGGGTCGCTGCCATCGTCGATGTCAGTGAACGGTTGAACGTCAGCCCATGTAATTGCAGGCAAAAGGATGCCCGCCAGCACGAATGCCGGAATTTTGAGTTTCATGTTTTCCCCTATTTTTCTCGCGTGCGAGAAACGTCAGTTGATGATTTGCACGAACGACGGAGCCGACGACTGTTCAGCACGTCGCGACGGTTGCTTGCCTTGTGGCTTGGGACGGTGGAACTCAGTCACGGGCGGCTTACCACCACCCTCGCTGTCAGTATTCAGCGCGACTTTCACCGTTGATTTTTCATCACCTTCGGCCACTGCCTCGGGATCAGAATCGCTATCAGCCTTATCGAATGAGGCTGGTTGCTCAGCAGGCGATTGGTTGCCGGAGGAACCCGCGACAATCACCCATTGTTCGGACTGTTCTTGTGTGGCTCTACGGGCGCGCTCAGGGCGTTTCCTGGCCTGCTCTGTAGTCTGACGCACGGCTATGGCCTGATCGCCATCAGCGGCTTCCAAAGCGGGCACCACAGGGTCAACCTGATTAGGGGCCAAGGCACGACCGACTACCCGCTGCACATAGCTTGTGCCGCCAGGAGAATCGGACTGGAAACCACGACGTGGATTGCCGCTGTAGTAGCGCGAGAGCGCTCGGCGCAAAGCTCTCTGAGGCTCAGGGGTTTCTTTCAGCGACTGGGTGTAATAACCGACCAGCAATTCGCTGCTGACTTCGAGGTTACGGCAAGCGTCGAACATCTCATCTACGGTCAGACCCATTGCCCGGATGTTCTTGATGTTGAACTGGCCGATACCTACAGAGAAGTTATAACCCTCTTGCTCAAGCCGCTCAGCAGTGGCCACAGCTTCATTACGCGACTGTGGCTGACGTTCAAGGACGCCATCGACCACACCTATTGCATATGGGTTGTACGAAGATTCATTGCCCACCAGGGCGTTCAGGGTTTGATGGTTAACCTTCGGAGCGCACTGCGCCGCCAGCTCCGAAAAGACAACCGACTCAGGGATCGTTGCCGCATCATCCGCATACGCTTGATTGAAAGCGCAGCACAGAGCCAGCGCGGCGATTGTGAATTTAGGCAGCATAACTTTGTACCTCCGAGCCGAATTGAACCTCAGTGATGAAGCGCTTTCCGTCGAAGCCGTATTCCCACTGCACAACAACGTTTACGAGTTGACGGGCATACTCAATGAGCTGGTCTTTGCTCATGTCTGCCCCGCCACGAGCCGCCATTGAGGCGAGACGATCGAACATCATGGTTGGAGAGTCCGCGTGAATCGAACTCAGCGATCCGCTATGTCCGGTGTTCAGCAGCTCAAGGAAAGGAAAAGCCTCACCGCCGCGCAGCTCGCCCATGATTGCCCGGTCGGGAGTCAGGCGCAGGATAGATTCGAGCAGATCAAAGGGCGTGACTTTTGCCCTGCCCTGCCCACCACGGGAGTAGATCAAGTGGACTTTGTTCTGCGCTGCCAAGCTTATTTCGCGAGTGTCTTCGATGGTCACGATCCGCTCTTGCGGATCGATGTGTTGCAAAAGACTATTGAGGAACGTGGTTTTCCCGGCATTGGTGCCCGCCGAAATCATGATGTTCTTGCGAGCCTTGATGACGCCGATGAAGAAGGCTTTCCACTGCCGATCCCGCATCAGCTCCTTGAGGTGATCGTCGGAATAATCTGCGCGATCAACTGGCTCGTTGATCCGCTCGAATGCACCTGAAAGCGCGTAATCATCCAGTGTCATGATCGTGCGGCCGGGCTTACGAATGGTGACGATGCCACCGATATGTTGCTCGACGGCCGGAGCTAGCACTACCTGTACGCGGTAGTCGCCTCGCTCATGGTCTGGCACGTTATCTTCAAGATTGATCGGGATGCGCCCTGACAGTATCGGGGCCATCGAATCAACTTCTTGATTCGTGTGAGCGGCGATTACTTCGGCCAGTGATACGATCAGCGGAACGGTTACACCATCGACCGACACCGGACTCATGAACCGCTGGCCACGTCGACCTACCCACACGTTATCAGGGCCATTGATGGCAATCTCAGTCACCATTGGGTCATCCAGCAGAGCGACCACATTGGCCAGTTTGGCGCGGAAAGAAGCAATCTCAGACATAACTGGCCCTCACTGGATGTAGGTAACGCCGCCGTTCTCGGCGCGCTCTACTTCTTCTTTGTACTGCGACGAGAAATCGAGGTCGCGGTTGAGGTAAATCACCACACGCGAGCCATGCGGTACGGTCAGCGATGGCTGAATGTTGGCGTAGCGGCCCAGGACGGTTTGCGCGGAATCAGCCGCGGCTTCCTGCACTTCCGTGCGGTAATTCGATGCCGAGTTTTCTCGGTCACCACTGCCAACACCACTATTCGACGCGCCTGCACCGATAACGGAAATTGCTGCCGCAACACCGAAAATTTGCGCCCAGTGGTTATCGACTACGCCGCCTTGGCCTGCCGAACCGAGCTGATCGGCACCGCCGCTGTTTAAGGCAACTTCCATTGCTGGGCGTCCGTCCAGCTTGGGAGTACGCAGCCAGTTCCAAATGGTGAAAAGGCGTTCTTGGCCCGGCTTGAGGCTTGCGTTGTAGCTACCGCAAACTGTCGATCCCCAAGGAATCAACACACGACGACCGACTGCTGCATAAACGTCGCGCTGCACACTGACGCACACCTGACCGGGCAGATCGCTTTTGGCCCGAGGCTGCAACACGGCGTCGATGGTCGCGCCTTGAAGAACCTTGAATTCCAGATCCTTCATGGCCCGCGCTTCGGATACGGCTACACCATCGGAGAATGTCGATTGCGCGTATGCGTCATTGCTGTTTGTTGGGGCATTCTGCGCACCACTGCGCGAGCTGCCGCCCAGCATTCCACCGGACTGTCCTGAGCTGCTGCCAGTAGCGCTGCCGGAGCTGCCACCATTACCAGCACCGCCACGGGACTGAGCAACAATGGCCGACCGCTGCCGGGCGGCAAGCATCTTCTGCCGCTCCAGCTCCTTCTGGAACTCCAACTGCCGCCGGCGCTTTTCATCTTCTGACAGGCCTGTCGCCTGTTGCTTGTTCACGGTACTACGAGGGGTTTCAGCCTTCGCTTCTTGGGCACCGTCATTAGATGCAGCGGGCACCGTGGCTTGCTTGCGCGGCTGCACGGGATCTTGCACGCGGCGACGTTCGGAAATGACCAGGTCATCACTGGTCTTTTTCTTTTCGGTGGTATCGTTGCCGCTATGCTGCAACCAGAACACACCACCGCACAAAACAACTGCGGCGACAGCAATTGCAATGCCGCTCAGCTTGTTGGATTTACCGCCCTTGAGCATCGAGTTGCTTTGCGATTCATCCCATTCACGAATTTCTTCTTCGCGGGTTTTTTCTTGATCTGCCATGGTTATGCCCCCCCGCCATCGCGCGCACCACGGGTTACGGTGCGCTTGTAGGGGTTTGCAAGGTTCTCGATGCACACATAAGCGTTACCGTCCCGCAACACAAACATGCTGGCGGTTCGCTCGACTACGATGTAGTCACCTTCGCGGCGCTTATTGACCAGTTTCTCGGTTCCATCGGGCATCACCATGTACACCTGCGGCATATCAGTTCCTTTTTTCAGCAGGAACTTGGTGAATTCGCCGTCATCCAGGGCACCAGTAACGCCAATTGCATCGCGGTCGCCTGAATAGCCATAGTTGATGTTCGGTTCACTTGCCGAAGCTGTATAGGCTGCTTTTGGCGATGGCTTAGCACCTGCAAAAGTGGTCACACGGCTGCCGGGGTATACGAATCGCACCAGATATGACTGGCCTTTAGAAGACTTCGAGCTGTTGAGCTGGAAGTAGTAGGTACGTTTGCTGGTGATAACCGTCAGGTTGGTTTTAGCATTGTCTTCGACAGGCTTGAGGAATAGGCGGTTTTCGTAGGTCACGGTCTGCCAGGCAATGGTATCGCCCAAGGCAACAACCTTGACCATTTCATCAGCTTCAAACTCGATTGAAGTCTGATAATTATAAGTACCAATCAGCTCATAGACCTGATTCGGGTCATATGGGACTTGCTTGACGCGCTGATCGGTCATCAAGGAAGTTGGCTCTTTTGCGGCCTGAGCTGGGAGGATAATTGATCCAACTGCCAGACTCAGGGCAATAGCTGTCACTTGCGGCAATGCGCGGAGATTCATGTTCATTGTCAGTTTCCTTGCGATAGAACGATTACTGGCGGCTCAGTTCTTCGTTCTTGCGATATACGGTGATTACAGTGCCAAGCGGGTTAATCCAACGATCACCCAATGCCCTTGGTTCACCAGTGTGCTGAACTTTTACGGTGGCGACATACTGCGTTGTTTTAGGGTCAGACGTTGGTGTTGCGTAGTAATTGGAGTTGAAAGCAACCTGATACAGATCGCCAATTTTGTTGATCCCGTACGCCTGAGCACTAATCCAAGATTTGTCATCAAGGGTCAGGTAAGGATTACGTGGATTGTCTGCTGCAATTTCATGCTCGTACTGACGTGCGACTTCAGGACTCGAAAACATATGGCAAATATCCGACATTTCTTGCCGGGCACGTGGGTCGAAGGTGTTGCATGAATTGATGAACGTATACAGATCAGACTCAATCAACGCTTCCTCTGAGCTGACATTGTTCTTATCGACCACACGTTGTTTCAGAACCTCACCGTCTGCGCCAATGACCGTAACCACCGGGATAACTGTATGCGTCTTAGACAGAAAGACTACAGCGGCGACCAAACCAAGAATCACAACTGCCTGAATACCTTGGCCGAGCAAAGACCGGTTTCGTTCCTGTCGGACTTTTTTGTTTTCAACTAAGTGTTTCCGGCGAGCTGTTTCGTCGTTCTTAAATGTGTTGTCCATTAGCGAATACCTGCACTGCGGATAGCCATCATTACCAGCGATGCGCCCTGTACACTTGCACCCGAAGCAAGGGCCGCTGCCCAAGAACGAACTTGCAACATGCAAATCACCAAAATCCCGACGACAATCAGAAGCGTGCCGTATTGCTGGGCAGTGATTAGCGCAGCATCAGTTATGGTTGCTGCCCTGGTTACTTCGTCGATTGCGTCACCAAATGCTGCATAGCCGAAGCGAACGATGGCAATCGACATGACGTAAACGAACGAGAAGTTGAGCATCTTGCTTAACCAGTTCATCGCCCATTGCCGGGTAGACTGGAAGAAGAAGAAGCCGATGATGATTGGGAAAATGGCCATACAGATCGCAGCACCAAACTTTGCAATCAGCATGTTCAACAGAGCCACTACGAACAGGATGCAGTTGACTACAAATAGGCCATACCCCATCAGGATCATGCCGAACTGACGCCAGCTCACGTTCATCAAAACGCTCGACACCTTGCCGATGTTGACATACAGAGCATCGAGCATATTGGTAGTCGAACCTCCACTCATGACCTTAGCCGCAAGTGCCTCGGTCGCTTGTGCCCAGCCTTGGTACAAGATCGAACCGCCTTCGCCCCAGTTGAGCCCGGCAAACACCATGAGCGTCATCATGCCGCGCTTACCGAAGTCCCATGGGTCGATGCCTTGGCGACCGCTGTAGACCGAGAAACCCAATGTGGCCCAGTAAAGAACTGCCGCGATGTACACGACGGGAGAAACCAGACCAGCCAGGTTCGGAAAGACCTCGGCTACGAACCGGGTCGATACTTCATCAGAAGCCCCGACCAAGCCCTCTAAGGTCAGGTTCGCCATGGGGCAGCCCCGTAGACTGTCTTGAAGTGGGCAATCACCTCGGGTTTACGGAAGTCATCAGCGCTCAGCTTGTAGCCGGTTTCGCTGGCCACCTCGCGGATAGTCTTTTCGATGCAGCCTTGAACCAGGGCACCGCCGTACGATGACGACTGCATGTAGATTTCAGCGAAGCAAGTACCCGGAAACCAGCGGCTGACATCTTCTTTTTTGGCCGTCAGCAGAGGGTTGCCCGTCACAGGTTGCTGTACAGTTGGGGCACTATCGCTGCCGGAGCTGGTGGTGAAGTAGGTGGACGAGTTGATGTAGATCAGACCGCCTACCACACCGACAGCGACGATCAAGGTAAGGATGTTGGTTACGTTCAGCTTGGGCTTAAACATTGCGATCCTCCTTTGCTGCCGGTACTTCAAAAGGGGTGAACGTGCAGGCACATGGCGACTTGTCAATGTGACCAGTGTTGGTGGTGCACCCAGTGGCTGCGGAAATGAAGACTGCAAGGATCAGTACCTTGCCGAGCTTCCAGACAACCCACAGCGGCAGCCACACAGGGGCAAACAAGATTTTTAAGATGAGTGTCAGGGCTTTCATATGCGTCTCCTTTTCTCGCACGCGAGAATTACTGATCAGACCAAGTGAAAAATTTCTGGTTATCCGCCGTGGCTTGGTTTTCGGCGTTGCTCAGATTCGCTTGCAGATTCATGTTCAGGGCGCTTAGCTTCGACTGCGCCGAGGACAGCATCCCGTTTTCCGCTGCGATTCTGTTCTGTAGATCCGCAGCGTCCTTGGCGTTAGTTGTGGTATCTACCTGCGCTGCCAAGGTGGCCAAGTTGTTCAAGTGAACTTGCACCTCGCTGTACAAGGCGTCCCCCCCTGACATGGCAGCACGGACGGAGTTGGAGCTGAGTTGATAGCCCTTGGCGCGCTGGCCCTCGGGATTGTCAAACAGCTCCTGCGGCATCGTGTTGATAAGGTCTTCGTAATACGACTGTTTGCTGCCGTATGCACCACTGCTCTGTTGCGACACCACTTCTTGCCAAGAGCCAGGCACCACGGACGCGGCATCGAGAGAGTCATCAAGGCCAACCGAACCGCGACCATACGAACCTTCAAGGTTGCCCTGGACGTTCTGCATGGTTTGATACTGTTGCTTGAGCGTTTCGTACTGCGCTTGGAGTTGCATCAACTCTTGGGCCATCGCAGCAGCGTTTGCGTAGTCAAATGTAGGTACACCAGCACTGGCGTTGCCAACTGCCAATGCGAGCGCCAATGGGAGGTAGATTTTCTTCATGCGAGCCATCATTGAACTGCCTTCAAGTTGTGGGTGTTTTTGCTCTGAGCTTCTTGCATAAACACTGGAACCCATTGTTCAGGGTCATCAGTACCAAGTCGCTCGATGATTGAATCCATGAGAGCCACACCAACATCGTTCGACGACAACACCGGAATAAACTCATTCAAACCGGACAAGTCGAATACAGCGCGGATGGATTCTTTGCCGCGCCGGATGAGAAACTTCCGAGACGCGGGGCCAATTTCACGAATCCAAGTCAACTCTGCGGAAGTCAGATTTTCGTGATCTTCAGGTTTTGCGGAATCGTTCGAGAGATAAATTTTTGTTGAGGTTTGTTTATCAATCGAATCGGTTTCACTGCGGAAATACTTCGCATCAGGAGTAACAAAGATCAGCAGGCCGTTCTTGCGACGGATCTGCATGATGAAATTGTCGATACGCTTCTTCCAATACTCGTTTTTGACAAGGTTCTGGCCTTCCTCAAGCACCAGAATGAACGGCGTGCCATCCATAGCCATTTCGATGCGATGCAAGGGGTAGCTCATGAGTACAGGCAACTCAGGGCGGGCCTCGCCACCCTTCAGCAGCTCCATCATTTCGAAGCAGTAATAGCGCGAGCTGGCCAGGTCGATTGAATCCTCTACGTTATCGAAAACCCCGGCATTGGCACCTGTCACGCCTTTGGCTCCGTGCCAGATAGCCATGATGTCGGACAGCTCGCCCTGGCCGTATACCCATGCCACATTGCGCAGGCGGCGATCTTCAAAGGGCAGCTCATAGTTTTCATCTACGAGCTTCTTGAAACGCTTGATGTCGTCTGCGCTCGCATCAGTCGGCGCGTAGCAGGCACGCATCAGCACTTGCAGATCGACCAAGAACGCACGGTTTTCCGCCGTGTCGTCCAACTTGAAGGGATTCCAGCGCATGCCGCTATGGGGCGAAAGGACGGTATGGACACCGCCCATTGCTTTCATAAACACTTTCGCGCCAAAGCGGTTATCGAACCAGAACACCCGTGGCTTAGCTTTATCGGCCTGCGCGATCATCATGGCCAACAGCGTGGTTTTACCCGACCCTGTATCAGCAGCAATAGCCGTATGCCCGGCAACCATGCCTTCAAGCTCGCGGTGAAAATTGAAGTAGTAGGCCGTGCCACTTTCGGTCTCAAAGACCGTAATGGCTGGCCCCCACAGGTTCCCTTCCTTGCGGCCAAGGGCAAAGCTATGGAACGAAGCGAAGCCCGCGAAGTTACTCGACTTGATCTTTCCGCGACGGCCAATCAACGCGGTTGACTGCCCTGGCAGTTGCGACCAGAAAAAAGTCTCAAGGCCGATCCATTCGCGGATGGACTTGACGTTCAGGTCAATGAAGCACTTTTCAACGAGGCTCACCGCTTGGTCGAGGTTTTGCAGGTTCTTCTTGCGGTTTTCCTCGGCGTCCATTGGCAGGGCTGCGACATGCACGAAGATGGTCAGGTGATGCAGTCCGTTGACAGTATCGCCACGGCGCAGCGCCTTGAGCCCTTCGGTCAGCTCTGCCGCGTCTTCGCTCGCCACCCCGTGCTTGTCGCTCACAGTCAAGCGGCGAGTTTCTTGGGTCAGTTGCGATTCTGCTGCAATCCGATCCGTGAAGTAGAAGGACTGAGTGATGATGAACTCGACCGGCTGCTGCATGAATTTATTCATCATGCGCGACGGCGTACGACGTGGCCATTCACCCATGCTCAGCATTGTGCCAATACGAGAGCTAGTGCTGGCTTTGACCTCGCACAGTGTCGCAACAAGCTTGAAATTAAGGCGTGCAGACGGCAGTTGGTCGCAGATTTTCAAGTCACTGATCGGCACTTTCCTGTCTTCAAGGTTGACAAGATAGTGCAGGAAACTCGTAATCTCAGACCATTCTTCGCCCAGGTATTCGACCACTGTTTCAGCCGGATACTGCTCCAGATCGCCATGCTCTTGCTTGAACTCGGCCCAGTTCCAACGGAACCGACGAATCGCTGCAAAAGCGTCCTCACGGCTTACAAACTCTGTCTCGTACACCGGCAGGCGCTGGGCACCCAAACGGCGCGCCCCATATTCGCTTAGTCCACTGACAAGCAAGCCACTAGCCTTGTACAGATCCGCTGCCATAGCCTCATAGCTTTCAGGTTCTGATGCAGTGGCCTTGGTGCCGGTGACCAGGGCAATGCCACGATCCATGAAGCCCGGCACTCCGGCGCGGAAACGGGTGCGTACCAGTGAGATATAAATCTCATTGATGTAGAACCCGTTAGTCCGGTAGCGCTCCCGCCAAGCATCATTGAAACGCCGGGCAAACCAAGTTGACCCCTCACCCTCGACATAATCGAAGATTTTCCGGCGCACCGTATGGACGTAAATGCCGAAGTTACTCGATGCAATGCTGCGCAACAGAGTATTACGGCGACGCTCGAACTGTTTAACCTGTTCAGCACTAAGTGAGTCGAAGTACAAACCATCGAGCTTGATAACTTGGATGAGCGCGCTTTCCTTGGTAATCAGCGTTTCATCGTCGTATGGGATGTCATACGGAATAAATTCGCTGGCTACCAGCTCATCCAAATCCTCACCAGACCCGGAAGGATGCTGTACACCCACTGAGAGATCGAGGTTGCGCGTCAACTTTTTAAGGTACTTGTCAACGAGGTGCATAGCTTCGATACCCCCACAATCTCTTATTACGTGAGCCCTTGAGCTTGTGCAGTGACCAAAGGACGCCAAATAGATAAACATCCTTCGAGCAAATGTAATAAGTGATCGCAAACATGATTGGCATTGTTAGAACAAGCCAAAGGTTTTTGAAGATCATCGCTGCCATGAATGGCAGGAAGATACTGACGCCGATGCTTGACATTGTATAAGGCCCGACCATTGATGGCCTGGCCATCGCAACAACAAGCACCTCCCCTTCATCGGGATCGTGCTCAATACTGGTCATGACATTTGTGTTGCGTTCTGCTTGATTTGATCGACAAAGTTAGGTGCGAAGAAGACGATGAACACACCCGCGCAGCACCAGAGGAAAGTTGACCATTCGATGCGTCCGCTTTTTGCCCGCATGCCTTGAATGGCGATTGCGGCGATGCCGAGGTAGTAACCCAAGTCGTAAATCAGAAATTGCACGGCAGATTTGAACAGGTCTTTGAGTGGGCCAAAGTCCACGTCGGCATGTGCAAATGTTGGCATAGCAGCAAGGGCTAACATCGAACCAGTGACGAAACCCTTTTCTACTTTCGCAGTCCAGTCCTGACGCATCAGAGCTTTATGGTTCATGCCTTTTTTAGGCTGGAACCACTGTTTTATCGCTTTATAAACGCCAGTGGTTTTATCACGGAGAGAGGGTTTAGCGGTTTCGCTTACTGCATCTTTCGAGCTTTGAATTGCAGTTCCGAGTTTCATAGATTACCTCTGTTATGTCATGACGGGGGCTTCCCGTACGTTACGGTTATTGCGTTATTCGGGTTGTTAAGGCACGTCTCTTTTATAAAGTCGATGGCGGTTTCAGGATTGGTAAAAAGCCGTGTCCTTCCTAACGCCGTTACGATGGTGAATGTCTGCCCAGTCGAAGGGCTCTCGATGATCAATACCCACTTCCGGGCCTGCCCTTCCCAATGTTCACGGAGGTGAACTCGATAGTCAGGCTGGGCGACCGTGAAGGTGGTCAGGTCTTTTTTGTCTAGGGTCTGCATCTCATCCTCGGCAAAGCTGCAAGCTAAAAACTGAGGAAATACTGATTGCTTACCCTTTCGTGATCTAGATCCCACCTCGCATTTTCGTCCTCTTTCGTGTTTCGTTGCACAAAAGTCGTGTTTCGTGATTCACCGTAGCTATTACGTTTCATGGAATCAACCTTTTATTTTTTGCGGTTTTGGATCCGAGAAACGATTTAGCAAAATCGCTGCGGATTCCGATGCGATGGCGGCGTGATGGCCATGCGCTGTAAGTGATTGAGTCACGGGCGATTCTTTCGAAGATCAACCCTGCTCGATTGACGTGACAAGAAGCGATGTACCACTTGTCGGATGTTGCGGAATGTGTCTTACCGGCGAGACACGCGCGGTAGACAGGTAGAAGGGGATTTTTCTCACCACCTCGGCAGTTTCTGGACGAACGGTCAAATTTAGACTGAACGTATCTCGACCAAAGTTGTAGGCGTTTTCAGGTACGGCTGTAGGTGATGTCGTACAGGGGGGAAGAGGTGTCGCGGAAAGAGCGGAGGGCTACCAGGGAGCCGCCCCGGCCACCCTCCTAACCGCATCAAGCAGGCTGCAAGGAAACTGAACCCCACCCTGCCCGGCCACGGCTGCGGCAATTGTAACAGTCCAAGCAGGTCGGTTCTCGCAGGCGGCATGAACCCATTTCTCGCGTGCGAGAATCCATAAAAGTAAACCCTTTTTGGTGTTGACATAGGGGTTTACTGTCGGCACTATGGATTCACGTTCACTGATCGGCCATGCCGGAGACGACCATGAAAATCACCACCGTAGCGAATCAGAAAGGCGGAGTAGGAAAGACCACTCTTGAAATTCATCTGGCCAGCTATGCGGCTAACAGCGGCAAGCGTGTCCTTGTTGTGGATCTTGATGAGGGTGACTTGTCGCTTTTCTACGGCGCTGCGGATGAGGGCGATACAACTGAATACCTGATGTCGAGCCAGCTATTCAGCGACGAACACGAAGGCCGCCAGCCGCGCCAAGTCGCACCGAACATCTGGTTGATTGAAGCCGACGTGCCGTTGCTCGACGTTGACGACATGGATCTATCTGTAGTGCTTAACCTGAAAGCAGGCCTTGAGCGTTTCGCTGACGACTTCGACCTCTGCATGATCGACACACCGCCAAACTTGCAGCGCAGGATGGTAGCCGCCCTGGTCGCGTCAGATTCGGTTGTCGCGCCGTTCAATATCAGCCCTTTCACTATCTCGCGTATGCCTAAGCTACTGCGGACGATTCAAACGGTGCAGGAAGAATTTAACCCTGCCCTCCGCTTCTTGGGGTTCATGCCCAATCTGGTCAATAGCAGATCACCGGACGAAATCGAAATCCTGCCCGGGCTCCGCGAAGCTTATGGCGAAATGATGTTCGCAGAACAAATCATTTACCGCCCGTGCATCAACAAGTCGCAAGCATCTGGTAACCCGGTGTGGGTAAAAGCCAATGGCAGTAGTCAGCGAGTAGCCGGGCGAGAAATGAAGCTCGCTTGCGAAGCAATTCTTTCCCAAGTGTGGGCAGACTGAGGACTCGACTAATGACGACTAAAGATAAGCCTGCCAAAGCAAACGCATTCGCTGCGGGCATCACGAAATCTACGGCTGGAGCTGGAGTTACCAAGCTTTCAGACCTGCAACGCAAAAAACCTGTAGTGCTGGAAGGGGAATTGATTCGCAAGGTCAGCCCCGGCCAAGTGGAGTGTAAGAGCCAGATCCGTTCAAAAGACAACCCCGGCTTTACGGAAGAATCATTGAATGAGCTGGGTTCTGACATAGAGCAGAACGGTCAGGGTGAACCCGCTATCGTGCGGCCCCATCCGAACCCTGCCAGCGGCTTCGATTATGAAATGGTTGCGGGTGAACGACGCCTTCGCTCATGCGCCCTGAAAGGCTTGCTGCTAGATGTTGTAGTGCGCGACCTAACCGATGCTCAAGTGAAGCGGATTCAGCGCTCGGAGAACGTGCAGCGTGAAGGTTTGACGATGCTTGAAATTGCGCTCGCGCTTCAAGCTGACAAGCTAGAGCTGGGTACGCTCCAGGCAGTGGCCGACGAGTGGAAGAAAGGCTTGAACTGGGTTGCCGAACGCTTGAAGTACCTTGAAATCATGGAAGCTGACGGCGTTGGCCGCGCTGCCGTCGAATCAGGCATTACCGCTGACGTATCCGTGGTCAACGACTTAAACAGGCTTGAAAAGGTAGACCCACAAGCTGCCGCCGAGTTGCTACAGCGAGCCGAGGCTGAACCCGAACTGAACATCCGCACTGAGGTGCGTGGGGAGCTACAGCGGGCCAAGAAGACGGGGCCAAAGGCAATCCGTATAGGCGGGAAGAAAAATCCAAGTCCTGCTAAACCGGAAGCCCCAACCAGCGTAGATCCAGATTCTGCAATCATCATCGCGCAGTTACAGGAACAAATTTCTGTACAGGCAGCGCAGATCGCCACGCTTGAGAAAGAACGCACCTATCTCCAGAGCGAGTTGCACGAAGCACGGGAGAAGCTGAACACGAACTGGAAGCCTGACGCATGACAGGTAAATTAGCCGAACAAGACCTGCGCGTACCGCTCGATGCGTTCGAGCGGATACGCAGCTCGCCCGAATCTCGAATGCTTGAAAAGTCGTACCAAGTAGCATTCGAGATTCTGGTTGAAGGGAAGAAACTAAGCGCTGTTGCTACAGCGCATGGGCTGACCAAGCAACGGGCTTTGGCCATCCGCGACAAGGTTTACTCAGCCTACTTGATGCAAGCACCCGAAGGCTGGGCATACGCCCATATCTGCGCACCCAAGCCCATGATCGAGCGGTTTGTCCGAGAGGCCGACACTGAACGGCTGAAATACTGGCAAGACCGCGCCCAGGATACGAAGGAGCCAAAATGAAAATTCGCCTGTCCATAATCGCCGCACTGCTTGCACTTTCAGGCTGCAACGACTCAGAGACGAACGACCGGCCTACACCATCGGCTGATCGAGGTTGCCTGCCGGTATCCACCAATTCGATGCCAGGCTACACCCCATCTCAATTGGCTAAAGCGGACTTTTGCCTGCCGGATGGCGAGGTGGGTGTTGATCTAGTTGTTTCCGACATACAGAGCTGGGACGCCAGTAACCCGTCAGGTACGACGCGGGTTGCCTTTTCACCCAAGATCGCATCCCCGCAAATCGCTAGCGTGGTGTTCAGGAGCGACAAAAACACTTACCGCTTCACGCTGAAACCTGATCGTTAAGGAGCTATGCGATGGACGACAGAAGCGAAGCACGCAAGGTTATCGCAAGCGAAGCCCTCAAGCAGATCCAGGCCGAGCAGGAATATCAAGAACTGATGCCAACGATCCGCTACCAAGGCAAAGCTGCACTTGAACGACTGGTCAAAGTTGCACAGGGCCATTCCGGTCAAAGTCGGTACATCGCTCGGTTCCTACTGGGCTGCTACAACGGGTCACGCTTCCCTTTCGACCTCACAGACTTCCGCTGCATTGACCGACAACTGTTCGACGACTGCCTGACCGTGCTGCGCATGGACTTCCAGCCAGAGAAAGACGTGCATGAGTACGTCGTCAACGGCAGTGAAGTGTTTGAACGTCTGGCCGTTGACTGGAATGTAGAGGACATCGAACAGCTCAAACTGATGAAGTGAAATTCATTCTCGCATGCGAGAAACCGACCGCCTCAAAAGTCCACGCTGCTGCGTAGACCTATGCTGCTGGAGGACACCCATGAATCAACCCATCCGATTTTATAAACCTGACAGCTATGAGTTCCCCGATGATGATCTGTTGGAGCTTACCGCTTTAGAGCTGCGCAAAGTCATCAGTAACAACGTGGCGAGAGCGACACATCATGTAGACGGCTTGGGAGGCATAACGCCTGTCATGGTTGATTACGCGCAGGATCAAATCGAACAGGCCCGTGACCTGCTGCTCGACATGGGATGCACGTTCACTCAAGACGAGGTAGATAACCTGCCCTTTTTGGCCTGGCCGTTGAGCGAGGCAGAGCAAGAAGCCGAGGAGAGACAGCGCATTGCTGACAAGATCGAGCGCGAAAGGGTCTACGTGCTTCGGCAAGAGCAAGAGCGCATCGCATTGACCGCTGTAGACGACGCCATAGCAGGCAAGCTCGACAACAGCTCACCAGTCCGCAAGCGAATCATTGTGAAGCTCGGCCAAACTGGGCCATCTGGCGCAGAGGTTCTATCGCTTGTTGAACAGCTTCACGCACTTGGGGAATCGTCCGCGAACCTACGGAGTTGGCATTGCACTAGACCTGAGTACACCTTCGAAACAGATCCCTGCCCTGCCTATGCAGTCGTAGTTGACCTGCCGACCAGGCCCATCATCTGGCTATTCCTATGGGCTTGGTACCACCATCATCGGATTACAACCGGGCCAGTTATCGAGTACACGTTTCAAGACGGCGCAGAACCGATGAGCGGGTGGGCATATCTGACGGATCAGTGGCCGGAATACAAAGACCCCATGCTGTCAGCACTCGAAAAACTATCCGAAACACTCAGGTGCGCATGATGTTTGAAAAGGTGAATTTCCAGACCGGCGAATGCTCGTACGGCACCGGCATTATCGTTCAGCGCGTAGACCAGGGCGACCGCGTGAAGGTGCTGGATGAGTTTGGTGAGTTTTGGATCGGCAGCATCGAGCAGATCGAGCTGGCCCAACCCGATCCCAATGCCCCCGTTTAGGTGTGTTCAACAAACGACCGTTTACTGAACACCAGAAAACCCAGCTCAGTTTGCTGGGTTTTTTTGGCGCCTGAGTGTTCACATTGCCGTAAACTTATCTATGTCCAGATAACGGGTACTGAAAAGCTATGTTAACAGTGAGAGGGTGACCGTCCATGCGCGACCGCTCAGATTCATCTACACCAGACCTCATTGCAGGTGGTATGCGAATCGGGTATGCCCGAGTCAGCAAGCAAGACCAAAACCTTGATCTACAGATTGACGCTCTGAAAGCGGCTGGCTGCACCAGGATCTACCACGAAAAAATCACGGGGGCTAAAGGTAAAGACCCAAGGCCCGAACAAGACAAGATGGTCAACGCGCTACGCCGTGGCGATACTGTTGTGGTCTGGCAGCTATCCCGTCTTGGTCGGAACCTGCAAGAGTTGTTCGAGTTGGTGAACCTGTTTGAAGCCACTGGCGTGAGCTTCGAGGTAATTACTGAACGCTACGACACAGCAACAGCCCAGGGCCGGATGATCTTCGGTTTTTGCGCTTCGCTTGCAGCTTATGAACGTGACCGGCTCATCGAGCGAACAGTTGCGGGCCTGGCAGCAGCTCGCGCCCGTGGCCGTGTCGGTGGCCGGAAAGCAAAACTTGGTGACAAGGAAGGTCGGGAAATCACAGCCCTTCTTGCAGACCCTGATATAACTGTTACCGATGTTGCGCGTCGGTACAGCGTCAGCCGCACCACCATCTACAAGCTTTTAAATCGAGCTGGCCGGAAATGAGGTGATGCGTAGGCGCAGCCGGAGCAGCGCGTCATTTACGGGTAGCCCCCGCCGGGAGGCGACTTTGACGGCCTCAAGGTCAAAGTCAGAGGATCGGACGGTTGAGATCATAAGAAGCATGACTTCAAACCCCTTGATTTACGGGGGCTACAGCGGTGCAGGTAGGTCATGATGTGGCATAGGGTTAGGGCACGGTTGATGCTCCAGGGTAGAGCGCAGTTGGTGGACTACCCTAGGTCATCATGTGACCTACCCCCCCTGTTGACCTACCCCTAGGTCAACGGTGCCTACTGACCAGCAAAACTTGCTCGATAACGTGCAAGGATGATCTACCCCTAGGTCACAGCATGGCCTACCCCTAGGCCAATAGTAGTCACTTTGCCAGCAATATTTGCTCGTTATCGAGCAAGCGTGACCTACCCCTAGGTCACAGTGCGACCTCCCCCTAGATCAAATTTGCTCGTTATCGTGCAGGCTGTAGCTGACAAGCCGCACGCCTTTTACTATAGTGTTGCTTATCAAGCATTCTTGCTCATTATCGAGCACGGATGACCTACCCCTAGGTCACGGTGTGGCCTACCCCTCCAACCTTGAGGTAGTGGAGCCGGATGAAAGACGAAGACAAAGAGGTGCGCAATCTTCACCAACCGAACCCACGCGGTACATGGGTTCAAACCGAGCGAGCTGCACACGAAGCGTTGGCCATCTTGATCGCAGAAGCGCCTCGCGCAGCCCAGTTGCTGCACGTCCTGATCGCCAATATGGACAAAAGCAACGCCTTGATTGCCAGCCACGCAACGCTGGCCAAGCTGTCAGGCGTATCAACCACCACGACTAAACGTGCTTTGCGGGTGCTCACCTCTCAGGCGTGGATTCAGACCATCCAGCTTGGCGGCGACCGTGGCGGTGCGCTCGCGTATATCGTGAACAGCCGGATTGCATGGGCCGATAAGCGCGAGAACATCCAATACGCTCGCTTCAATGCCCGCGTCCTCGTTTCCTCTGCCGATCAGCTCGATCTTGGCACTGGGGAGCTGCGCGGCATCCCCTCGGCAGATCCTGGCGACATTCAGTTACCCCACGGCGATGGCCTTCCGCCGCCAAAACAGGAAGTGATGGACGAGCTGCTGCCGCCGCTTCCATCCATTCCGCATAGCGAACAAGGTTAAGGAGCATCTACATGCACGCGAGAACTCGCATGATTCCGGGCCTTGACGGTGAACCATACGCGGTAGACGTATACCTCGAAAAACACCGACCGCAGAATCAGGAATCGGTCGGCAATGGGTATCCATTTAATCCGATACTCCGCGCAGACTTTGGCAACACCGCCAACGAGTATCGCGAACCGCAGGAGATTGAGGATTGGGAGGGACTGCCCTACATCGAGAGCATGAGCTGGGCGCAGCGTGAACAGCACGACCGCAACACGCAAGATCGCCATCGAGCAGAGAAAAACGAATTTGTAATTAGTGATTCTGAACTTGAAGCCAAACTGGCCGAAAGGAAGGCGAGCTTTTACGAGAAATACCCCGAAGGCATCCAATATTTTGTGAGCTGCCTGGACGGCGGTGCATGGGATCGCCCTACGAACTGGGGTTGCTTCGCCACGCTCGATCAGGCGTTGGAATGCTGCGAGCTTGGCCCCGACTGGCGGCGCAGTAAGTAGTCACATAGGGGGGGAGGGGTGAAACCCGCGCCCGGCAAGGCTAACGGGTTTCGGGCTCTCTGCGAAAGAGAACAGTGGCATTGTACCAGATCCCCCCGTGACAGCAATTCACTCGATAGCGCGCCCAGGTGCGCTTAATGGGGGGGCAATGACCGACCGACACCCAATAGAGATTGTGAAAACCACCGGCCCGCAGGTTTACACAGTCAGCTTCCAAACAGATAGCAAATTCGCTGCGCAATGGCAGAGCGCCTTGCGCAGCGCTCACCAAAACAAGCTGCATGTGTCCTGCTGTTGTGCTGGGACTGGGCCGCGCCGATTTTCTGTACGCTATATGTCTGGCAGTGATAGCTATCACCTTGCCAGGTACGCTCACACCGGCCAGGAACACGCACTAGATTGCGGTTACTACACACCAGATCCTGACAAGTCAGGCCTAAGTGGCTACAGCAAAGGCGTGATCGAGGAAACCAGCGACGGCGACCTAAGAATCAAGCTCACGCTGTCACTGCGCAAGCAAGATCCTGCCGACGCCGGCGAGCCGCGAGCAGAACGCACTGGCACCCAAAATGCCCGAGCAACAAAACCAGCTATGACACTGCTTGGCCTGCTGCATCTGTTGTGGACGGAGGCAGAGCTGAATGTCTGGTCGCCGGGCATGGCCGGAAAGCGGGATACATCACTCATACACCGCAGGCTTGCCCTGGCGGCGAACCGAATCACCACTCACAGGCTGCGCCTTGATGATTCGCTTGTGGTTGCCACCGTTGTATCAGGCGGGACGCAGGAGAAAGCGAACGCCGGGAAGGTTGCGAGTGCGATCCGCAACAATCGCCGCTTGCTGGTCATCGCGCCGTTAGCTGCATATTCCCTGGAGCGCGCAGAAGGTACGCCAGGCTTTATCGCTATCAAGGGGTTTCATGGCGTTCCCAAGCTGTCATATGACGCCGAAACCTGGGCATCTGTATGCCGCCGTTTCAAGCGCGAGCTTTCTGCATGGAGCCAAGGCAAGCGCGTCATTGCCATTGTGCAGACGGACACACCTACCAGCTCCGAAGCCGCGCAAGCACTCAATATCGCCTTGATGGTTGTGAGTGATGAATGGGTTCCGGTCGATTCCTCCTATGAATCCGTCATTGAGGCGAAGCTACGCACGGAAGGTAGGCGGTTCTATAAACCGCTCAGATACGATGCAGAGGCCGACGCCGTATTCCCCGATTTTTGGTTGCTGGACTTGCCCAGCAACAGGGAATACCCAATGGAGGTTTATGGGCGAAGCGATGACAAATACCTCAAGCGAAAGGCTGTCAAAACAGAGCATTATGCCGCCGAGTATGGGGCTCCTGGCTGTTGGTCATGGAACGCTGCCGATGACACCAAAGGCTTGGCCATCCCTGACTTTCCAGCCGCAAAGCAGTGATCGTACCGCTTTAAAATGTGTCGTACGGCACACGGGAAACCCTTGATTCCCCCCACTTCCCGCCGCAGGGTAATCAAGCTGGGGGGGGGATTCTCGCGTGCGAGAACGGGCAATCCCCTGTCCACCGCCCAGGTATAAAGCGCACCTGGCCCGTGGACAGCCGCACCGTTCGCTCCTGGCCTCTTGCGGGCCTCGCTCACTGGATGATTTTTGTGTGCGCAGACCAGGCCAGCACGAAGCGTCTCCGACGGCCAAAGGGCTGCGCCCCTTGGATCGGCAGTTCACAGAGCCTCCGGCCCTTGGCCTGCGCGCTCCGCTTGCCGCCATTCCGCAACATTTGCGCGGGCTCATCGTCAGCAACTGGACGTGGGAGCCGGACGGTATACCCCCGGTCAGAACATCGAGCAAGGGACGCTGCGCTCAGAAGACCCCTTGCTCGATAACCTGCCCGTGTGTCTCCCTGGCTCTACCACGCCCAGCCGCCGCCGACGAGCAGACCCACCAGGGCAAGCGCGCTCCAGGGCGAGGGGAAGAAGAAGCCGCCGCAAGCGGCGACGCTGAAAAGCGTTTATTCCCACACCTGCCTTAGCACTCCAAGCAGCACCCGAGAGCGGCGGCGCGTCTAGGTTTTCACCTTCCAGAGTTGGTTCCAATCGGTCATGTAACTAGGGCTTAGAAATTCCCGCCTCATGCCCCAGTCTGGAGACATCGGCACCGCAGCCGTGCGCAAGCACTCACGACCCCAGCGCCGGTTGATCTTGTCCATCAGGGCCATGACCGCATCTGTCTTTTCCGGTTGATTCTCGGTGAACAGATCGCCGCTGAACTCGCCACGTTTGCGCAGATCCATCAGCAGAATTTCAGCCTTGCTATATGCAAAACCGGGCCGAAAGATCGACTCAAGTCCGCGCAGCGCGTGTTTCGTCAACAACCGCACATCGTCAGTTGGATATTCCGGTGTGCAAGTGACAGCCTGCGCGTACTTCGGCCCATCGCCGTGAAACGAAGTCTGTATGCCCACCCGGAAGCTCCCGCACAGCGAACCTTGCGACCGCAGCTTTTCCGAGGCGCGGTGCATGTAGGTCGCCACGGCCTGGCGCAGCCCTTCCAGATCCTGCACGCGCTTGCCGAACATCTTGCTTGTGCATATGGACTGTTTGGCCGACGCCGCCTGTTCCAGATCCAGGCACGATTCCCCGTTCAGCTCTCGAATGGTTCGCTCAAGCACGACTGAGTATTTACGGCCCATTGCACGGGCATCAGCGCGTGACAGATCCCAGGCAGTGACGATTCCGTCAACGGCCAGGTTCTCTTTCATCCGGCGACCTATACCCCACACGTCTTCTACCGGCATCCGCCGCAAAAGCCACTCGACAGCATGCGGCTCTCGCAGATCGACAACCCCACCCGTTTTCTCTCGCCAGACTTTCGACGCATGCTGCGCAGCTTTCGCAAGGGTCTTTGTGTGGCCGATGCCAACCCCCACCGGCAGGGCAGTCCATTGCAGCACCCGCGCTTGAATGGCCCTGCCCAGGTCAATCAGCGGCTCAGGGAAGCCATCGAGCTTGGCGAAACTTTCGTCCACGCTGTAGACCTCGATGGAGTCGGTCAGCGATGCAATGGCCATAGTGACCCTATGGCTCAATTCGCCATAGAGCGTGTAATTGCTGCTGAACACCGCGACGTTGTGTTGCTCAAGGAAGCGGCGAACCTTGAAATAGGGCTCGCCCATTTTCAGACCCAGCGCTTTAGCTTCAGCCGTGCGGGCCACAATCGCACCATCGCTATTACTCAAAACGACAACGGGACGATTGCGCAGCTCAGGCCGAAAAATGCGCTCGCAGGAACAATAGAAGCTGTTCACGTCGATCAGTGCGAAGACAGGCCGCAGCCCCTTACAAGGTAGAAAAGAGGCACCAGGTGACAACGCCGAATACCTCGATAGATTCATATTCGCCGGGAGTGATTGGCTTGTAGTCAGGATGCTCAGACACAAGCACCCAGCCCCCCGCAGATTTTTCCAATCGCTTCACAAGCGGTTGATTGTCCACGTAAGCCAGCACGATCAGGCCCGACGCGGGAGTGATCGAGCGATCAACAACCAGACGGCTCCCGTGATGCAGCCCAGCTCCCCGCATGCTCACCCCTTCGAGCTGGACGATCCAAACGTGGGCAGCTCGGATGTTCAGCAAATCATCCAGAGAAATCGGCGGCTCGTAGTAGTCAGCAGCAGGACTTGCGAAACCACCGCTGGCACGGCCTGACATCAGCGGCACGAGCTGGGCAGAGTCAAGCAGTGGGGTTATCGACCTTACGTTCATAGGGCACCAAGAAACTGTTTATCTATACAGTATCGCAAGGCGTTCTCGCACGCGAGAAACATAGACGCTCAATCCGACAGATGGTAAAGCAAAAGTAAAATTAGATTTTACTAAAGGTTGACGATTGCCTGACGCTTTGAGACACTAAGTTCGTCGAAGCAACACCGCCTCGGCACCCGGATTCAAGCGGCGGCAACCGCTCCGGGCTCTCTGCGAAGGAGTTTTGAAATGGATACCCGCGACATCGAGCTGCAAATCATCACCCTGATCCTGGCAGACGCATTCGCTGCCGGTTACGTCGTTAGCGTCAAAGATGGCCATGACTGGGTGCTGCGCGAATCAACCGACCAAGACGAGATTCTTGGCGTCATGTTCACCTCCGGGCATGACGTACTGTCATTCAAACATCCACATACCGGCTTTCATGGCTGGGTCAAGCTGGTCTATGGAAACGGCGACGGTTCCGAAGTCGTGGCCGATAGCTCTCCCGCGCTTCAATCGCTTCTCGACGGTGCCACCAACCTTGCCGACGAGCTTGCCGCTGTCGCCTAACCCACCCTTTCCCCCGGTTCGCCGGGGGCCTCAAGGAGAAAAGGCATGAAGTATTTTGAGTGGGAATCCTCAGTGGTCGAAGCGGTGGCCAACGCTATGGCCATCAGTCACTCCGATGCGTCGGGCGTGGTCGAGGCGCAGCCTTTCTACATGCAGCAATATTGGGTCAAGGGCATGGACGCGGAGCTGACCGCAGCCAGGGTCATTGAAGCCGCCTAGGAAAAAGCTGAGCAACCGGCCAAGACTCAAGCACCGAAGCAAGCGCGCATGTTGTTCGGAGATGAAGCTGACGCGCACGCTTTTTGGAAAGACAAAGAATGGAAGACCTACGCCGTTGACCTTGTGCGCGGCAACGGGAAAAAGCAGAAGCTGGTTCGCACGATGTATGTGCGCGCCCGGACGGCAAAGGGTGCGGCTGAATGCGCGAAAGCCAATGATTGGTCAACCAAGCCAAAACCTTACTACGTCCCCCGGCTGGCCGGGCCACGCGAGCTGGGCTGCACCCCCTCCGAAGGTTGACGGCTTATCTGGCTAACTTGCCCGGAGACTGCGGCGGCAACCGCACCGGGCCTTCTGCGAAGGAACAACGACGTGATCAAATACCGGCTGAAACACTTTCATTTCTGCTGCGGCCTGGGCGGCGGCGCTAAGGGATTCAACCAGAACCGCGAGATTGTTGGCCACATGCAGGCGGATTGGCAGTGCATCGGCGGGATCGACGTAGACGGGGCAGGGCTGCGTGATTTTCAAAAGCTGGCCGGTGTGCCAGGCACACAGATAGACCTGTTCACCCGCGACCAATACACGCGCTTTCACGGCGTTGAGCCACCGGCAGGCTGGAGGGAAGCCACCCCCGAAGAGATTCGCCGCGCCGCGGGCAACCAAGATCCCGATTGTGTGTTCATCAGCAGCCCCTGCAAAGGCGCGAGCGGCCTGCTCTCGGAAGCTATGAGCCTGACCCCGAAGTATCAAGCGCTCAATGAGCTGACCCTGCGGTGCGTCTGGCTCATGTGCGAAGCCTGGCAGCATTCCCCAGTTCCCTTGATCGTGTTCGAGAATGTTCCGCGATTGGCTACCCGTGGCCGTCACCTGCTCGACCAGATCAATCAGATCCTGAGTTTCTACGGGTATGCAGTGGCCGAAACGACACACGACTGCGGCGAGATAGGCGGATTGGCTCAGAGTCGCAAGCGGTTCTTGCTAGTAGCCCGGCACGAAGAAAAAGTGCCGCCGTTCCTGTACGAACCAGAAAAACGCACTCTGCAATCAGTCGGCTCGCTGCTGGGCCGCATGCCGACCCCCGGCGACATCGAGCGCGCTGGCCCAATGCACCGTGTTCCGTCGCTGCAATGGAAAACATGGGTTCGCCTCGCACTTGTCGAGGCCGGGAAAGACTGGCGCAGCCTTGAGCGGCTGGCTGTCGAAGATGGCTACCTCAAAGACTTCGTAATCGTGCCAGAGGCGTATTCCGGCTATCTCGGCGTGAATGACTGGACAGATTCGATGGGCACCGTTGCAGGGCAGTCAGGCCCAACCAATGGCGCGTTTTCCGTGGCTGACCCACGGGCACCGGCAGGCGCGGCGCAATACCACCAGTACGGGGTTCGCCAATGGGGATCATCCAGTGGTGCCATTATCGGTGTGAAGTCGCCGGGGCAGGGCACTTTCTCTGTTGCTGATCCGCGCCGGGCCGGTAAGGGGTTCGGCAAGTACCAGGTCACGCCCTGGAACAACTCAGCCGGGACGGTGATCGCCGGTAGTACAACCGGACAAGGCGCGTTCGCGCTACAAGATCCGCGCCCAGGCATGCGCCGGGTCAAAGGCGATGCCTACCTGACTGGGGGGCACTATGGGGTTGTTGACTGGGCAGGGCAGGCCGGGGCCGTTTCGGCAAGCGCACGACAAGACAATGGGCGATGGTCTGTCGCAGATCCGCGCATGCCTGCGCCCAATGATCGGCTGACGTGCGTGATCGAAAGCCTCGACGGCACATGGCACCGTCCATTCACGACATTCGAAATGGCCGCGCTGCAAAGTCTGGTCGATCCAGAAGAGCAGCTTGAACTTGATGGCTTGAGCGATCAGGCATGGCGCGAGCGTATCGGTAACGCCGTTCCCCCTGATGCAGCCGAGGCCATCGCCGGTGTTATGGCCCGCACCTTGTTGATGGCCAAGCAGGGCGAAACCTTCTTGCTCAGTCACACGCCGGTATGGGTTCGACCAATCGCTGTTGGCCTGGCCACAGCTACGCGGCAAATCTGAATCAAACCCGGCGCACAGTCGTGCGCCGTTACTCAGCCCGGAAAGAGCGGCGGCAACCGTGCCGGGCATCTGCGAAGGAGATACATCATGCACTTCCGTGACCTCACACCTAGCAAAGCAGAGCGTTCAAGCCTTGCACTGTCCACCGCCGCACGGCTGGCCGAGCAATCACAAACATGGAACACTGCCGCCGAATTTTATGAGGCCGCCGCTGAGCTATGGCCTACGGGCACCGGTCGGTTCCGCTCCGGTGACGTGGCAAAGCTGTTGCGCAAAGCCGAACGCTGCCGGTCGTTGGCAGAAGTGACCACCTCGCCTGATGAAATGGAGTTTTAGGCAATGTCTGATCGAGAGCAGCAATCCGACTTTTTAAACGTGCTGATCTGGCTCGAAACCGCCTCTGAGGAGCAGATTCAGGGCGCGCTGCATCTAGCAACCGGACAGGTACGAACGGATATCGAAAACGGTATAAAAGCTTTGATGGCGGCTGACCGCCCCGTTCTGGCAAGAATCTTCACTGACTTAGTTCCGCATGCGGTCAGCTTGGAACAAATTGGTGAAAGTCATCATGGATTACGTTGTGCATTGCGTGAGGTCGCCCATAACACGCTGGCCAGCAATGTAGACCAGCAGGGGACTCCCGTAGGGTATTGGCGTGCCGTTCGTGAGCTGCGCAAGCTCTACGAAACCGGGCAGGTAACACCGCCGCAATACCAACTTTTGACCGACGAGCTGCACACGCGCGTCAACGTGACAAAGGAGGTTGCATTGTGGGCTTCCTAACGAAAGTCATACTTGCAGTTTCGTTCGTTGCTTTGTTGGTGGCCGAGTGGCATTTCTCAAAAGCCCGCATTCAAACTCGCGTACGCGAAAACAAGATTCACCAGGAAAGCCAGCAACCGCGCAGCAACGACCAAAAAACCGGGATCGATGTTGATTTTCCGCCGGGCACATCGGTAGTAACGGAGCAGAAAATCCGTAAATCAGTAGAAGGTGCAACTCATGCTGAATGAAAAAATGGAACGACATGTAGGCATGACGCTTGGAGTCATCGGCGTAGCTGTCACTTTAGCTATTGGGGTTGTGTGCGGGGTTGCCCTGCAGAACTACAAATCGGAAAAGCCGATATCTGCACAAGCGCTTGCTAACAGGGATTCTTGTCTCGCATCGATCACCGCAATGGCCGAGAGAAACGCGAATAGCCAAGGTGGCCATGTTATGAAGCTTCACCAGGTGATTTACGTCAGTGAAGCGAACGACGGGATCGTCTGTTCTGCCCAGTTCGACATAGATCGAGACGGTAAGCGCGAAATCTCGACCGGCTACACCTCCGCTGTATCGGGTCGAGAGGGGTGATTGCCCAGGGCGTGCCCCTTCGGGGTCGGCTGTCGTGAACCAAGCCCCGGCCAAGAGCGCGCCGGGTCTTGGCCCTTCGGGCTTCCATCCTCACGCCTCCGGCCGCAAGCGGCCTGCGCGCTCCGCTTGCCGCCATTCCGCGACATTTGCGCGGGCTCATCGTCAGCAACTGGCCGTGGGAGCCGGACGTGATACACCCGGTCAGAACATCGAGCAAGGGACGCTGCGCTCAGAAGACCCCTTGCTCGATAACCTGCCCGCGTGTCTCCCTGGCTCTACCACGCCCAGCCGCCGCCGACGAGCAGACCCACCAGGGCAAGCGCGCTCCAGGGCGTAGGGAAGAAGAAGCCGCCGCAAGCGGCGACGCTGAAAAGCGTTTATTCCCACACCTGCCTTAGCACTCCAAGCAGCACCCGAAAGCGGCGGCGTCAAGCGATCCGGGGCATTTTCTCGCGTGCGAGAACAGGAAAATAAGTAGCATATAGTAAAATCAGATTTTACAAAAGGTTGACGTATGGGGGCAATTTTGAGATACTAACCACGTCGAAGCAATAACGCCTCGGCACCCGGATCAAGCGGCGGCAACCGCTCCGGGCTATCTGCGAAGGAGTTACTTTTATGTCTTACCGTCTTGCTAGCCGTTTCGGCAATCCTCAAATGATCCGCAGCCATGAGCCGCTGACCAATGAGCAAATTTTCAAGGTGGCCCCGTCGATCTTTGCGACCGAGGCACACGATAGCCGATCCGATCGTTATCTCTACATCCCAACCAGCGAAGTGCTGGAAAGCCTGCGCGGTGAAGGCTTCCTGCCTTTCATGGCTTGCCAGACCCGCGTTCGCAACGCTGACAAGCGCGAACACACCAAGCACATGATTCGCCTGCGCCACGCTGACCAGATCATGAGCAAAGAGGCGAATGAAATCATTCTGCTGAACAGCCACGACGGCACCAGTTCGTACCAGATGATGGCTGGATGCTTCCGTTTCGTCTGCGCTAACGGTCTGGTGCTGGGCGACAAAATGATGGATCAGAAAGTGCGCCACAGTGGCCGCGCTGACCTTGTAGGCGAAGTGATCGAAGGTGCCTATGAGGTTCTGAGCCAGTTCGAGGCCATCGACGAAAAGCGCGACGTGATGAAGCAAATGCACCTCGGGCGTCATGAACAGCTTGCCCTTGCTGCTGGAACCCTGGCTTACCGCTACGACGAGAAAGACGGCCCGGCCCCTGTCACTGCTGAACAGTTGCTGATGCCGCGCCGCATCGAAGACCGCAGCGATGACCTTTGGACAACCTTCAACCGCGTACAGGAAAACACCATTCAGGGCGGTCTGCGCGGTCGCAACAAGCAGGGACGCCGCACCACCACCCGGCAGGTCAATGGCATTGACCAAGACGTGAAACTCAACCGCGCAATGTGGGCAATGGCCGAGATGCTTCGCACCGGCAACCTCAACGCCGCGTAATCACCAGGCCGGGCGCTAACGCGCCCGGCTCTTGTCGTCTTGGGAGATAGCCGTCATGACCGCAAAAGTTTTCTATGTACCCGGTGACACCTCGATCATCGACTATGCACAAGAGATAGGCCCGAATGTATGGGTAAGCCGGTGCCGCTGGCTGATGCTGCCAGAAATGCAGATCCGACACCCCGGCGCGGTGCTGGGCGATGAGGAAAGTTTTCTCATCGCCCAGGAGGCCGCACACGGCACGGCCCCCGCCGAGATAAGCGCGGCGCGATATGATTACGCCATTAGCCACCTGCCGGTGGCCGACTTCGCCGCCGACGCCCATGCCGAGACATTCAAGATCGAGCAATGCGAAGTCGGCAATGTGACCCGAATTTACGCGCACTGGAACGGGCGTTATTGGACGTTCCTCGGGCTGGCCAACGTACCCCACCAGGTCATCGTTAGTCGGCTTTCACAATCCCCAGCGGCACACCGCCACGGCTGGCCGTGTCCGCTACCTGATAGCCGGAGAAATTAGATGTCGAGATCGAGCAAATACACAGCGGAACAATGGGACAAATTCAGCGGCGCTTTTCGGGATTTGTCTATGGGAACCGTTTCAATGGCTCGTTCTGTTCTGGTCGATGGGCTTCGCCCGTCTGATGTTGCGAAAGAGCAGGGCGAGTCACGGCAGCTTGTTTACGCCGCCGTGAAGCGTGTAACCAAAATTCTAAATGACCAGGGCGCCCAGGAACTGGTGCCGGTGATGGTCTGGCTACCGCCAGAGCTTGCCGCACAGGTTGAAGAAATGGCCGCGCCGTACAACAAACCGCCGAGTAAGCCGAGCAAGAAAACATGACCTTCACCGACAGAGGTTCAGCAGTTGCAACGCAGTCCGAAGTATTCACCCAGTGGCTCAAGCAGAAAAGCGAACAGCTTCCGGCACTATTTGTCACCGGACCTGTTAAAGAGTTGTACCCGAGTAAAATCATCGCCCTGAGCAGTGAAGTGCAGTATCTCATTGCGCGAGCGCATGCCCTGCACCTGGCTGCAAAGGATGCGGATTGTCCTGATGCTGACGAGCTGGCCCGGGAAATGAATCAGGCGCTTCGATTCGTCACGGTTTCAATGTACGACCTTGCGCTAGGCTACAACTCCGCGAAATCTTCGCGGTAGATCTATTCATCACTGAGCGAGGCGAACATGCTGAACAAATTCATGGAGCGGATTGATCGCATAACTGCGCGCTGGCCCTGGACAAGAACCGCCGTTTGCGTGCTGATGCTGGTCATCCTGGCACGGCAGCTTTCTCGGCCTTTCATGCTGGATGAAACAACATTTATCGACTGGGCATCATTCGCGTTCTTCGCGTTGCTTGGGAGCTGCTTTATCGGCCTTGAATACTTTATGCGGATAGTTTCGCCGCGAATGGATAGAGCGCGCCGCTCCAATTTTCAAAACCTGCCTATCAGAAAGTGAATTTTTGTTGTCTGCGGCCTCAGCCCTAGGGCGTGCCCCTTCGGGGTCGGCTGTCGTGAACCAAGCCCCGGCCAAGAGCGCGCCGGGTCTTGGCCCTTCGGGCTTCCATCCTCACGCCTCCGGCCGCAAGCGGCCTGCGCGCTCCGCTTGCCGCCATTCCGCGACATTTGCGCGGGCTCATCGTCAGCAACTGGCCGTGGGAGCCGGACGTGATACACCCGGTCAGAACATCGAGCAAGGGACGCTGCGCTCAGAAGACCCCTTGCTCGATAACCTGCCCGCGTGTCTCCCTGGCTCTACCACGCCCAGCCGCCGCCGACGAGCAGACCCACCAGGGCAAGCGCGCTCCAGGGCGTAGGGAAGAAGAAGCCGCCGCAAGCGGCGACGCTGAAAAGCGTTTATTCCCACACCTGCCTTAGCACTCCAAGCAGCACCCGAAAGCGGCGGCGTCAAGCTGATCGCTGGTTTTTTCTCGCGTGCGAGAAAGAAGCAAAAACAGGGCTTTGATTTTACAAAAGGTTTACAAAATAGCCGTAATTTGAGATACTAAATCCGTCGAAGCAACAGCTAAGACATCCGGAACAGAGCGGCGGCAACCGCTCCGGGTACTCTGCGAAAATGAGGCCAGACCATGAATCTACTGAGTAACTGCCTAGATGTTCGGACACGGTACGAACAGTATTTGATAAATGCAGACAGCATGGATGCGGTAACGCGGGACATCCACTATCAAGATATTGCCATGACAGCAGACTTGATCGGGGGTGATTACCGCGAAATGGGCCGTCCTCTTGGAGATGTCCCGCCATTGTTGGCAAGCTGCACCCTTTTGGCCGAGTGGTGGAAAGAAGGCTGGGAGGATCGTGACCATATGATCGCTCTTGAGGCTGAAATGGCGCACTGCCCGCAGTGCACCGGCATTGGCGACTATCCCTGCCGCATCCACGACTAACCTAAATCTAAGCCCGGCATACGCGGCGGCAACCGCGCCGGGCTCTGCGAAGGAACCACCGGCATGACTACTACAACTCGCACCGCTAAATCTAAGCTGACCGCTTACATCGCCCACCATGACGAATGGCTGGCCGTACTAATCTGCGCTCTAACTTTGCTGGTGATCCCGCACGCTCTTGGTAATGGGGGCCAGGTGTCTCCAGAGCTCAATGCCTTGTGTGAATGGTCAGCCATCGGCGCTTTTATCGTTGCAGCGGTGCTGGCCTCGATGACACCACCTGACAGAAAGCAGAAACATAAGTAAAATTAGATTTTACAAAAGGTTGACGGTTTCGGCGGGAATTGAGATACTAATCCCGTCGAAGCAGTCCCGCCTCGACACCCGGATTCAAGCGGCGGCAACCGCTCCGGGGATTCTGCGAAGGAGTTACAACGATGTCCGTAGTCACCCAGCTTCAACCGAACCTGACCCGCGCTGACTTTCTGAATTTCTGGAGCGGTCGTCCGTCTGCTGAAAAACCAGTTTCCGATTTCGACTCAGCGGCGGTTATCAGCCATCACATTGATTCCTGCGTTAAGGGCAGCGGTTGTCATTACGAGTTGTACGAGGCTCGCTTGCTGCGCACACTGCGCCAGGAGTTCGATAGCTTGCCCCGTGACCATCGCATCGAGTTTCAACAAGCGCTGATCCTGCGAGAGATCCGCATTGACGACGAAGCTATCGACGAAGCCGAGTGCATGGCCGAGATTCATCGCGAGCAAGCATAACCACTAAAAGCGCGAAGCGGCCCCGGATAACCGAGCCGCATCGCTGCTAGGAGAGAAACCATGAGTGACGGAAAACATCATGGCGGGGATGGCCTAAGCTTCACAGAGAAGCCCAAGAACCCCCGTAATCATCAGAAATGGCTGGCCTCAATAGGTGCGGGATTCCTCCTTCTGGTTCTGCCAAAACTCACTGCTGTATTAGGCAGACCCTTTCCCGGCTGGATAGATGCTCTCGCATTCTCGTTGATGTTATTTGCATTCGTATACGGCACGCTCAGACTGCTTGAGTTAGATCTACCGTTCTGGAAAGTGTTTTCGATCCTTGCCACAGTTGGCAGTGTGCTGATCGGCTTGCAGGTTCTCGACTGGTAAACCTCATCGAGCTTCAGCAAGCGTAGATTTGAAAATTCCGCAGTATGGAGAACCGAATCTGTCGGGCACTTCGACATGGGCACCCTGTTAAACATTGGCCTAGTGCTGTTCCCGATTGCTGTAGTCATCCTGGGAATTCGTTATTTCAAGCGTAATCCGCTCTGATCGAACCCAATAAATCACGCCGCGCCGGCATTCGCCAAAGGCGCAAATATGTAAAATCAAATTTTACAAAAGGTTGACATTTTCGGCGGGGGTTGAGATACTAACCCCGTCGAAGCAATTCCGCCTCGACACCCGGAACCAAGCGGCGGCAACCGCTCCGGGCATCTGCGAAAGAGGGTTAATCATGACCGCTACCACCGAACACGTTTTCTACCAACCCGGCAAGCATTGGCCGTGGTCATACGCGGAGAAGTCCGCAACTGGCGACTGGGTAGACCAGTGCGGAAAATCGCTCGACGACCTCACTACACGCTATCCGGGCATGACCATCGTCACAGAGGACGAGTGCCGCGAGCAGATCGAGGCGCTGACCCGAGAAGCGCCGATGCTGATCGACGCAGAAACATATGACGATGCGCTGAACATCCTTCCTCCCATGGGCTGGGTTCACAATGGTGATACCGCTTCATTCCGCATGAGCGAACGACTGAACGGCGACATCACCCGGATCTATGTGCGCCTTGGGCAGCACTATTTCCGCTTTGCCGGTCACTTCGCCACTTCCCATGCCGACGCTGTAGCGACCGTTCGCGCAGCCGCTCCGGCGCTTCTGGCTCGCGCTGCGAGCTGATCCCACCGGGAGCGGCCTTGCCGCTCCCATCCGCTGGAGACTCTACCCATGACCCGCAAAGATGCACTCGCACACATCAAGGTTGCTGGCTACCACAACGACCAGCGAACCGCGATGCGGATCTACACCGAGAATCGCGTCAGCTTCGAAAGCTACCGGGAGGCTTTCGCCCGCGGCGCAGAACTCAAGCAGCAGGGCATGGGCTGCACCTGCTACCAGTGCAATCGCTAGGAGAAATCACCAATGGCTATCAGCATTTTGTCCGACGCCCATATCAGCGCAATCGTCGGCTTTGCCCTCAGCGGCTGGATTACACCTGACGAGCGCCGCCGCGCTCAGTCGCTGGCCGACTTGCTCAAACGGGCGAATCATGACGCCTACGACGAGGCCGACTTCGACGGGCCGGGCGTAAACTTTAAGCCCTGCGAACTGATGGACACCCCGCCGACCCTATCCCCGGTCGAAGCGCTCAAGCTGGGGTCGTTTGCGGGAGAGGGCGAAATCCTACGCTAAGGCTTTGGCCAACGATATTCTCCGGTAAGATTGATGTGTTCCGAGGGGATAGGAGAAGTCGCTTGATATCTAGTATGACGTCTGTCGCACCTGCTTGATCGCGGCCGCGATAGCTAGATCGCGTTGCTCCTCTTCTCCATCCGCGTTCCAAGCTGCGGAAAGGCACCCATAAGCGTACGCCTGGTCGAGCAGGCGACGCGGATCGACGTCCAGCGCACGAGAGAATGCGTCCGCCATCTGTGCAATGCGTCTGGGATCGAGACAAAGGTCGTCTCTGTCAGCCGGATCGTAGAACATATTGGCGGCGCCAAAGCCCACTTCACCGACCAGACCGACGGGATCTATCACCAGCCAGCCGCGACTGGAGAACATGATGTTTTCATGATGCAGATCGCCATGTAGCCCACGCAGTTCCGAGGCATTGCTCATCATTTGATCGGCTATAATCGCCGCGTGGACGTAGTCAGTTTGACAACCTGCGTTTTGATCATCGCGCGCCCGCTGAAACAAAGCTGCAAAGCGATCCCGGATCGGGAGAAGGGCAGAAGGCAGGGGTTCCTCAGATGCGGCATACAGCTTCGCCATTAGTTCCGCTGCAATTTCGGTCGCCTGGTAGTCGCCGTGCTCGGCAACGATGTGAGAGAGCATTCGCTCCCCGGCATATTCGAGCAACATCAGATTGTTCTCACGACCGAGCAACCGGACTGCTCCCCTCCCATTGCGCCATACCAGATAGTCGGCCCCGCGCAGTTCATCAGCAATGTCTTCTATAGGTTTCAATCCCTTGACGATTGCAGGAGTCCCGTCTGGCAATGAAACTTTCCAAACGAGGCTGGAAAAGGTGTCCGCAATGAGAACAGGTTGCGAAACGTGCCAATGAGCAGGAAAAACAGGCGGCATGAACATCAACCCCAAGTCAGAGGGTCCAATCGCAGATAGAAGGCAAGGCGTTCGCGGTCGGGGGCTTCGATCCCCAATACATTGAATAGGACAGCGAAGGCGCGCTCTGCTTCATCTGGCGCTGCCCAGTTCTCTTCGGCGTTAGCAATCATGAGTGCCAAATCGGCATAGCGATCTGCTGTTCCGAGCCGCCCAAGGTCGATCAGACCCGTGCATCGAAGAGTTTTAGGGTCCACCATGAAGTTCGGCATGCAGGGATCACCATGGCAAACAACCATATCGGTGCGCTCTTGGTCGAGCCGCACCGGTAGCTCTCGTTCGACACGAGCCAAAAGATCGAGCTGCGGCGTACTCTTGTCCTCGTCCGGTAAGAAGTCGGGATTGACGGCATTGCGGGACACCACATCAACGGCGCGTCCGAACATTCGCGACAGCCTGCGCTCAAACGGACATTGATCAACCGATAGGCTGTGAACAGCGCCAAGTTGCTGCCCCATTGACGGCCACGCTTTGAGCAAATCCGCTCCAGACAGATCAGCCGCCGGTACTCCCGGAATTGCCGTTATCACCAAGCATGCACCCTCCTGTTCCTCCTGCCAGTTGATCACCTCGGGGCAAGCCACACCTCGACCTTTGAGCCAAATGAGGCGGTCACGCTCTCCAGCGAGCTCACCGCGGCGGGAAGCAGGTGCGATTTTCGCGAAGGCATGCCCGTCACCACGTCGAAAAACAAAATCACCAGATTCTCCGCCTCTGACAGGCAACCAGTCAGAATGCGATTCACCAAAAAAAATATTAGTTCGATTCAATGGAGGTTCCTTCAGTTTTCTGATGAAGCGCGGAGGTGGCTCAACCTGCGAAAAGAAACGAGTTGCTACGTAAGTCCGAGAACATGCTTTCCATGGTCTCTGAGCTCGCCTTTGGGACCGACATATCGGTAGAGAGTGACGCGCTCGATGCCGAGTTCCTTGCAGAGATCGGAAACTGAAGTATCGCGCTGGGCCATGGCGGCTTGCGCGAGACGCACCTGAGCTTTGGTGAGCGCGAATTTTCGTCCGCCCTTGCGACCGCGCGCTCTCGCGGAGGCGAGACCCGCCATGGTGCGCTCTCGGATCAGATCCCGCTCGAACTCGGCCAAGGTGGCGAAGATTCCGAACACCATGCGACCGGACGCAGTCGTGGTGTCGATCTGAGCGCCCTTTCCAGTCAGAACCCGCAGGCCGATCTTGCGGTCTGACAGCTCCTTCACCGTGTTGACCAGATGGGCAAGCGATCGTCCGAGGCGATCGAGCTTCCAGACCACCAGCACATCGCCGTCACGCAATGACTTGAGGCAGGCAGTCAAGCCAGGGCGATCATCACGACCGCCGGAAGCAAGATCATCATAGATATTGTCCCGTTCGACACCTGCGGCGCGCAAGGCGTCGTGCTGCAGGTCGAGAGACTGCGAGCCATCGGCTTTGGAGACGCGGGCATATCCGATCAGCATGTATCACAAACGTTGGTTTGAGGCGGCGCTTCGGCCACGATTGCATTGACCTCTGGAAATGTATCTCAACCAGCTTCATAAATAAAGCGTCTTGAACGCTATCAGATTTTGAAAAAGGAACATGTATGCCGCGTCGCGTCACTCTAACCGATCGGCAGAAAGACGCGCTGTTGCGCTTGCCGACTTCACAGACGGATTTGCTCAAGCACTATACGCTGAGTGATGAAGACCTTGGGCATATCAGGCTGCGTCGGCGCGTTCACAACAGGTTCGGCTTCGCCCTGCAATTGTGTGTCCTGCACTATCCCGGCCGGGTGCTGGCTCCAGGCGAACTGATCCCTGCAGAGGTCATCGAATTTATCGGAGCGCAGCTTGGCCTGGGTGCCGACGATCTCGTAGACTATGCTGCCCGCGAGGAAACACGGCACGAGCATCTTGCCGAGTTACGGGGGCTCTACGGCTTCCGCACCTTCTCCGGGCGTGGTGCGAGCGAGCTGAAGGAATGGTTGTTCCGAGAAGCGGAGATGGCGGTGTCGAACGAGGATATCGCCCGTCGCTTCGTAGCCGAGTGCCGACGCACCCGCACTGTCCTTCCCGCGACATCCACGATCGAGCGGCTTTGTGCCGCGGCTCTCGTCGATGCCGAGCGACGCATCGAGACGAGGATCGCCAGTCGGCTGCCTATGCCGATCCGAGAACAGTTGCTGGCATTGCTCGAGGAGACGGCTGATGATCGGGTGACCCGTTTTGTGTGGCTGCGCCAGTTCGAGCCTGGCTCGAACTCTTCGTCGGCCAACCGGCTGCTCGACCGGCTCGAATATCTGCAACGCGTCGATCTCCCCGAGGATCTGCTTGCCGGCGTTCCTGCCCATCGGGTGACTCGTCTGCGCAGGCAGGGTGAACGGTATTATGCCGACGGCATGCGCGATCTCCCGGAGGACAGGCGGCTTGCGATCTTGGCTGTTTGCGTCTCGGAATGGCAGGCGATGTTGGCCGACGCAGTGGTCGAAACCCACGACCGGATCGTCGGCCGTCTCTACCGTGCTTCGGAGCGTATTTGCCATGCAAAGGTCGCAGACGAAGCGGGGGTGGTGCGTGACACCCTGAAATCCTTCGCCGAGATCGGGGGCGCCCTGGTCGATGCACAGGATGATGGCCAGCCGCTGGGCGATGTCATCGCGAGTGGGTCAGGGTGGGACGGCTTAAAAACCCTTGTTGCAATGGCAACCAGGCTGACCGCCACCATGGCCGACGATCCGCTCAATCATGTGCTCGACGGTTATCACCGCTTCCGCCGATACGCTCCACGCATGTTGCGCCTGCTCGATCTGCGAGCTGCGCCCGTTGCACTGCCGCTTCTGGAAGCTGTGACGGCCCTTCGTACCGGTTTGAACGATGCCGCGATGACCAGCTTCTTGCGGCCCAGCTCGAAATGGCATCGCCACCTTCGGGCCCAGAGGGCTGGCGACGCTCGCCTATGGGAGATCGCGGTGCTGTTCCATCTGCGCGATGCGTTCCGCTCCGGAGATGTCTGGCTTACTAGGTCCCGGCGCTATGGCGATCTGAAACACGCACTCGTTCCGGCACAAGCCATCGCGGAAGGCGGTCGTCTCGCTGTGCCATTGCGGCCGGAGGAATGGCTGGCAGACCGGCAAGCTCGCCTCGACATGCGGTTGCGCGAGCTTGGCCGTGCCGCTCGCGCAGGCACGATCCCGGGCGGGTCGATTGAGAACGGCGTTCTGCATATCGAGAAACTCGAAGCCGCCGCGCCGACAGGCGCCGAAGATCTGGTGCTCGATCTCTACAAGCAGATCCCGCCCACGCGCATCACCGATCTCCTGCTGGAGGTGGATGCGGCGACCGGCTTCACCGAAGCGTTCACCCATCTGCGCACAGGAGCACCCTGCGCTGACCGGATCGGGCTAATGAACGTTATCTTGGCGGAAGGGATCAACCTCGGCTTGCGCAAAATGGCGGATGCGACAAACACCCACACCTTCTGGGAATTGATCCGCATTGGACGGTGGCATGTCGAGGGCGAAGCCTATGACCGGGCGCTGGCCATGGTGGTCGAGGCACAGGCAGCGTTACCCATGGCCCGGTTCTGGGGCATGGGCACGTCGGCTTCGAGCGACGGACAGTTCTTCGTCGCTACAGAGCAAGGTGAGGCCATGAACCTGGTCAACGCGAAATATGGCAATACCCCGGGCCTGAAAGCTTATAGCCACGTCTCCGACCAATATGCGCCGTTCGCAACCCAGGTAATTCCTGCAACGGCAAGCGAAGCGCCTTACATCCTCGATGGCCTGCTGATGAACGATGCTGGACGCCATATCCGCGAGCAGTTCACCGACACGGGCGGCTTCACCGATCACGTCTTTGCCGCATGTGCCATTCTCGGCTACCGGTTCGCTCCGCGCATCCGCGACCTGCCATCCAAACGGCTCTACGCGTTCAATCCGTCGGCCGCCCCGGCGCACCTGCGAGCGTTGATCGGCGGAAAGGTCAACCAAGCCATGATCGAGCGCAATTGGCCCGACATCCTGCGCATCGCCACCACCATTGCTGCCGGGACCGTCGCGCCAAGCCAGATTCTGCGGAAACTCGCCTCCTATCCGCGGCAGAACGAGCTCGCGACAGCCCTGCGGGAAGTCGGTCGCGTCGAGCGCACCCTGTTCATGATCGACTGGATTCTGGATGCCGAACTCCAACGGCGTGCCCAGATCGGGCTCAACAAAGGCGAAGCTCATCATGCGCTGAAGCGGGCAATCAGCTTCCACCGCCGCGGTGAAATCCGCGACCGTTCCGCCGAAGGCCAGCATTACCGCATCGCCGGCATGAATCTGCTCGCCGCCATCATCATCTTCTGGAACACCATGAAGCTCGGCGAGGTCGTTGCAAACCAGAAACGCGATGGAAAGCTGCTATCGCCCGATCTCTTGGCCCATGTTTCGCCGCTCGGATGGGAACACATCAATCTCACCGGAGAATATCGCTGGCCAAAGCCTTAGCGTAGGATTCCGCCCCCTCCCGCAAACGACCCCAAGCTGATCGAATACTTCGAATACAGCACGAGCGAGCTGGGCGGCTATCACTATCACGATGTGGCCTATGAGCTGCGCGCAATTCGCATAGAAGCCATTGCCAAGCTGCCCGGCTACGCCGAGGCCCCTGCAACCCTGTAAAGCCATAGCGGCGTTGCGCAATGCACGCCGCTTTCCACCCTCGGGCAGTCCGCGACGGATTGCCAAAACGTGATTTATAAATTACAATATGCACATGATTGAAATCAAACAGACCGCAACCTTTCAGGCTTGGGAACGCAAGCTGAAAGACAGCCGCGCTAAGGCTGCAATCGCCGCCCGGATCTTTCGTCTGGCCAATGGACTGCCCGGCGACGTGTCGCCGGTTGGCTCCGGCGTTAGCGAGCTGCGAATTCATTACGGGCCAGGTTATCGGGTTTACTTCCAGCAGCGCGGGACAGAAATTGTCATTCTGCTTTGCGGTGGCGACAAGAACAGCCAGGCCAAAGACATCGAAGCGGCAAAACGATTGGCTAGCGAGTGGAGGCCACAATGACCGAACAGATTTTTGACTATGATCCAGCCCAGGCACTGGATGGCCCCGAGGCTATCGCAGTGTTTCTCTCAGATGCACTCGATACCGGCGATGCTGCGTATATCGCCAAAGCTATGGGCGTGGTTGCGCGTGCCAGAGGAATGACCGAGCTGGCCAAGGAAACGGGTCTCGCCCGTGAGCAGCTTTACAAGTCATTCAGCGAACAGGGAAATCCAACGCTGAAAACAATGCTTGTTGTGATGCGTGCGCTTGGCGTTGATTTGACCGCTCGCCCTCACGCCCAGTAGATCTACGCGGGCCGCTCGCTCCAGGGCGTGCCCCTGCGGGGGCGGCTGTCGTGAACCAAGCCCGGCAAAGAGCGCGCCGGTCTTGGCCCTGCGGGCTTCCATCCTCACGCCTCCGGCCGCAAGCGGCCTGCGCGCTCCGCTTGCCGGGGTTAAAAAAACACATCCCACCATTTACTGGTAGTCAGGCCATCTTTGCGACCCTTGGCCATCCTGTACAAGTACAGGATGAGCCTGCCGCCAATAAGCGCCACTGCGCAGATGATCAACCAGACCCATTGCTCCCCGAGCTGGACGACCAAAGCGTCATAGAACACTGCGATCAGCGCGAAAACCAGCGCAACCAGGCCCACCATTTTCCTCAGATTTGACATACAAGCGCCTACCTCAGATTTGTGTCGTACTTTACACGGGAAATCGCCCGGCCCGCTGACGCGGGCGCTGGCCTGGCCAGCGTCGGGCATCGGTGTACGACTCAGGAAATCACCCTGCGCCTGACCACCGCCCAGGTATAAAGCGCACCTGGCCCGTGGACAGCCGCACCGTTCGCTCCTGGCCTCTTGCGGGCCTCGCTCACTGGATGATTTTGTGTGCGCAGTCCAGGCCAGCATGAAGCGTCTCCGACGGCCAAAGGGCTGCGCCCCTTGGATCGGCAGTTAGCAGAGCCTCCGGCCTTCGGCCTGCGCACCGTCCTGCAGGACGGCTTGCCGTCGACCAGCTGCACCCCTGCGAAGCTATTCAGCCTCCGGCTCGGGCTCCGCCTCGACCTCGACGAACTCTTTCGCGTCGATCATGGCCAGCTCGCAAGCCATGCAGCCTATAAGCCCGGAAAGCCCGGGCTTTCCCCACACCTGTAATTTGCAGTTGGGGCACAGGTACTTGCGTTTGTTCTTCGGGTCATCCTTGGGCGTTGCGGGCTGGAGCAGTCCGGCAGAGGTCAGCGCCTCGATGTCGATAGTCGGGTCTACCGGCTCCGGCTCGCTGGGCTCACCGCCCGGCCCGTAAAGCAACGCAGGCGACATCGGAACACGCTTGGCCACAATGTCGATCCACGACAACATGCCACCCGAGGCCAGCAATTCCTTGCAGGCCACATCGAACGGCCCGCCCTCGATGATGTAGTGGGTCATCTGCTGGCCGTGCCGGGCTCCACCCGGCTCGCCGGTATTGCTCGGCATCAGGCCGACCGCTTCCATCTTGTTGGCCCATTCAGCGTTGTGATACCCGCTGCGCGAAGGCTTGCCGAAATACGCCTGCCACTGGTGGACTTGCTCATGCACCAGGGTAGATAGCGTTTGCTCGATCCGGCGGTGCGCGAAGTAAGCCGGGTTCAGTGCCAGCTCATCACTCTTGCCATTGCCGTTCCTGCGCAGAAAGCGGGAGGGGGAGTAGTAGCCGAATGTGTGACTTTTGCGCTGCAACGTGAACAAGCAGCCGGGCAGTTGCCCGGCAAAGAGCCGGTCGTTGAAGAACGCATAAGCCCCGGAAATCTCATCGTACATTTCATCGCTTGGGTTGTTCATTTGCCACCTTTCTCGCACGCGAGAATGACCCCCCAACCTGATCGCCTGGCGGCGGGGAGTGGGGATCACCCTAAGTCAATCCTGTATCGTACGATACAGGAAATGACGCCAAAAAAGGGCGCCCCCTTGCGGGCGGCGCCGACCCTCACATGCCCAGGGCGAGACGGGCGCCGACGAAACCGCCCAGCAACCCCGCGCCTAGCGCCGTAGCAATGCCTATGCCTGCCAGCATCAGCACCCGACGCCGCAGATCATCGGCAGCGAGCATCACCGAGGCGCTGCCACGGTTCAGCTCGTTCCCGATCTTCGCGCTCGCAGCCTTCGCCGCTTGCAGCAGATCGCCTTGTCCGCGCTCCAGCACAGATTCAAAGTTCATCTGCGTCTGCAAGAGCGCCTTGCCCGAGGCGTCGAGGATCGCTTGCTCGCACCCCTCGCGCACGCCTGCGCCTACTTCTTCCAGACGCCTGACAAGGATGTCGATTTCTTCCAGCATCTGCACGGCCAGCGCTTCGCGCTGGGTGTACGGATCATTGCCAGCCATATCGCCCTCACTTCGCCTTGCCGAAAAGCGTCACGTACACGTCGTCGAGGTTCTGCCAAGCCGACAGAGCCAGGCGCTTGACCGAAATCATGCGTACCGCATGTTGTTTCGCGTCATCGTCAGCCGCCTCGCGGAGTTGCGTGCGGTAGTCCGTTTCGTCTGTCACGACATCGGCAATGTTGCGTTTCAGCGCCCGCAGGCGCTCAAACACCTCATTGCTGTAGATCACCGCGCTGGGCTTGAGCGTGAATTTCTTGTCTAGGGCATGGAAGCCGAACACCGCGCCAAACAGCTCCGGCACGTCGTCCGCTTCGTCGATGTCAACCTTGTTGAATACAACCAAGATCCGCTTCGCGGGAACGCCCAGCGCAGCCAGCGTCTTGATCGTGTTGATCGTATCGGCCTGCTGCTTCTTTTCAGCCACAGCCGGGACGAGGAAGAAATCGAATTCCTCCTGCGACCCTGCGTACTGACCCATGTACTTCATGAAGTCCTCGACGTTGGATGCTCCAACATCGACGACGGCCTTGTCCGTGGTCATCAGCCATTCTTGCAGCTCGCCATACTGGCGACCCTTGATGCGCTCGATGTCGGCGCTGGTGTCGGACGCACCGGCATTGATCGTTTCGACCGCGTACCGTGGCGCATCCAGACGCGGGGCCAGGAGCTGATCGGATACCGTTGTCTTGCCGGTGTTGCCACTGAAATTCACGACTGCGATTTTCATGTCTTCCTCCGCTGCTTTTTGCCCGCACTCTCGTAGCGGGCCATATCAGATGCGTTTGCATCGTCTCCAGGGTTCATGACTCGCCCCAGTTCACCAGGCCCGACTGGGCTGGGTGGGGTTGCGTCTGCATCCGGCTCTGTATCGTACGATACAGACTCCGGTTCGCTGGGTATCGTCGGTGCCTGCTGCGCCACGGGTTCCCGTGGTGCGCTCGGCGCTTTGCCCTCCGGTTTGTTGGTTTTCCTGTACCTGGCCAAGTAGCTCTTGAACGTCGCTGGCGTCAGCTCGATCCCCTGCGCCTTTAGCACTTCGAGGATTGCTTGCTGCCTAACACCAGCCTTCAATTGCCTCTCGATGATCGGCATTACTTCGCGGACTTTTGCAGCCTTCGTTACTGGCTCCACACCCTGCAATGCCTTCTCTAAATCTGCCTTCGCCATTCTACAGCCCTCTATTGCATCCTACCTGCATCCCTTGTGCATTCTACTCGACCCCCTACAGCTTTCAAGCTACAGCCGCTCTGCTTTCATTCTACAGCCTTCTAGCCCCCTTCTAGCCCTCATCCTGCTACGGCCTTCGGCCTATGCCGTCTAGACGCCCTAAAAGCTATGGTTTTGGCTCCTTAACAGGAGCCTATAAAACCAATACACAACACGCACCTCCCTGTCGGGAGGGCAGAACCGCGCCGGGCGGGGCTTTCAGCCCTTTTGCCCGGTTTTTGTGTGCTATACAGTTGTATTACGAATATACACTCTGACCCAGTAAAAGCTAGCTTTTTGCGTCATACATACGCTATACAGTAGCATGTTTGTCGTGAACCTTGAGTGAATTGTGGGTTCAGAGGCTACAAAACGAGGGGGAGCCGTGGGTAAGACAGTACCGATCCGGTTCAATGACGAGCAGGTCGAAAGACTCGAAACCGCTGCTGCGCTGGCGGGCTACAAGCACCTTTCAACCTACGTCAAAGACCGCCTTTTCAATCAGGTGAACGCACCAGGTCAAAGCGTTGAGCAATGGGCAACCTTGGACAGATTCACCTACCAACTGGAATCCATTGAGCGCAACCAGCTCAGTCAGCAAACCATCTTGGCCATCGCGGTCTACCTGCTCCAGAAGGGTGGAACCGCAGGCATCTTGAACGGGCTTCGCGCCGAACTGGCGAGCCTTGGATCAGCGGAAGAAGTAATTGGCGCTTTGCTGCCGGAGGTAGCTAGCGACATCGAACGCCTTTCAGGAGACGATTGAATGCACAAACAAGAAGTCGAAGGCATGACCATGACTTTTGGTCTTGGCCTGCCGGTTGTTGGCTGGGCCGCAGGTGCCTACTTGGCCAACATGCCGTTCGCCCCATTCCCCGAAGCGTTCAAGGAAACGCTGCACTCCACGTTGAGCAATCCAATCATGTTCAGCTCGACCGCCCTATCTGCCGTGCTGGCCGGTGGCCTGGTCTACTACCTCAATGAGTATTGTGATGATGGATTCCGTGGCGAGCGCTTCATGCAGCACTTGCGCGGTACGCGCATGCGCAACTGGCACTACGTCAAATCAAAGGTAAATAGCCGCAACCGTATAACCAACAGCGAGCGCAAACAGCGTGGGCTGGAACCCAGCCAGCCGATCATGATTGGCAAGCTGCCAATGCCGCTGCACCTTGAAGATCGCGGCACCATGATTTGCGCATCCACAGGTGCAGGTAAGTCGGTTGCGATGGAGGGCATGATCGAGGCGTCGATCAAGCGTCGTGACAAGATGGCCGTCGTCGATCCCAACGGCTCGTTCTACGAAAAGTTCGGGTTCAAGGGAGACACCATTCTTAATCCGTTTGACGAACGATCGGCAGGCTGGACGCTGTTCAACGAAATCCGAGGGATTCATGACTTTGACCGCATGGCCAAGTCAGTCATCCCCCCGCAAGTAGATCCGGGCGACGAGCAATGGTGCGCCTATGCGCGTGACGTGCTGGCCGACACCATGCGCAAGCTCATGGAAACCAACAACCCGAATCAGGACACGCTGGTAAACCTGCTTGTGCGTGAGGACGGCGACACCATCCGCGCTTTCCTGGCAAATACTGACTCGCAAGGCTATTTCCGCGACAACGCAGAAAAAGCCGTGGCCAGTATCCAGTTCATGATGAACAAATACATTCGCCCCCTGCGCTTCATGAGCAAGGGCGACTTCTCGATTCACAAGTGGGTGCATGACCCTGACGCGGGGAACCTGTTCATCACTTGGCGGGAAGATATGCGCTCAAACATGCAGCCACTGGTGGCCATGTGGATTGACACGATTTGCGCCACCATCCTCAGCTTTGAGCCCATGACCGGCAAACGCCTATGGCTCTATCTGGACGAGCTGCAATCACTTGGCAAGCTGGAATCGTTTGTGCCTGCTGCAACCAAGGGCCGTAAGCATGGCCTACGCATTGTTGGCAGCTTGCAGAACTGGTCGCAGCTCAATTCAAGCTACGGCAGGGACGAGGCCGATACGCTGCTGTCGTGCTTCCGAAACTACATCATCCTTGCCGCTGCGAACTCCAAGAACGCCGACATTGCAATGGAGATCCTGGGCAAACAGGAAGTGAAGCGCGTTCGCGTGTCGTTCACTGCCGGTCGCCCGTCGCGCTCCTATGAAATCAAGCAGGAACACGTCGTGATGGACTCCGAGATTGCCAACCTTGACGACCTCGAAGCCTTCGTGACCTTTGGCGAATCGTTCCCGCTATCGCGCATCAAGCTCAAGCATCGAGCGTACCCAAAGCGGAACAAGGCAATCATGGTCAAGGGGCAAACCGCCTGACGGGAGGGCTGAATGTTCAACGTCACGCTGGTGAAGGGCGACAATCAATACGCGGCGGCTCACTACTTTTCAGCCGCCGACGACTACTACCACAAAGACAACCTCGGAGAGTGGCAGGGCGAAGGTGCCGAGCGCCTTGGCCTTGAGGGTGCTGTCGAACAAGCCGAGCTGGCCAGACTGCTTGCCGGTCGGTTGCCCAACGGACAGAAGATCCCGGCATCGTTCGACCCCGAGTCAAAGCAGCGCCGCATGGGTATCGACCTGACATTCTCTGCGCCAAAATCTGTCTCGATGCAGGCGCTTGTCGCCGGCGACAAAGAAGTCACCGCAGCGCATGACCTTGCGGTGAAGAAAACCTTGGAGCATGTGGAAAAACTTGCGCAGGCTCGCCGCAAGGTAAAAGGCAAGTCCATACGTGAGCGCACCGGGAACA
>NZ_CP139143.1 GCF_034059295.1 Pseudomonas sp. HR96 | reverse complement strand
TTGCCTACCCGCAGCATGACCGTGTCAGCCTCCTTACAGCGCAGCAGGGCAAAAAACCGCCTTAACGGGGCGGTTTTTTGCTGCGAAGGTGGTTAGGAGCTTGCTGCTCATTTCATGGGAACTCTACACGTGCATTTATTTTACTAAAGTTGACGGTGGCACCAGCTACATGTGCAGTCATTGTGCAGTTGGGGTTGGATAGACACAAACCTGTCGCATCAGTTTTTGCTTAGCCAAGATTTTAGTTCCGCAATACTTTTACTTTGCTCTTGTATATTTTTTTCAGCCATCTGTTTAATAGCAGGGTCTTGAGTGTTTTTAAGCACAATCTTGGACATGTCGATGGCGCCTTGATGATGCTCGACCATCATCTGAGCCCAGCTTTTCGATGGGTCAGACGCCATACCACTCATCATCCCTTTGTTCATCTTCTCCATCGCCTGCATGTATGCGGTGGACGCATCTCCACCCATCGTAGATGGGGCCGTGCTATTAGTACCGTTTCTTTCACTGAACGCAGCATGTGAATCATTGTTGTCAGCGTACGACAAAGAGACGGAACCTAATAAAAGAATGCTTGTAATAGTGACACCCCTTAGATATTCATTAAGCATAGTAGACCTCTTGGGAACGTTATTTTATTGATGTTTTTACCGGCTTCAACAGTAAAAAAAATCCTGTGTCTTCCGAAGGGTAGCTCAGAAAACGACACTGGTAGGGTTTACCACGATTACATTTCTGTAAGGTTTACGGGAACAAAAGCGCAGCCGTTGAAGGCGACTATCCATTTCAGTCTGCCAAGCGCGCCGAGAGTAGCTGTCCAAACTGTAATCTTCCCCTCAGCTACCTGAAAGGTACAGGCCCTTAGTATTTACCTCAGCGCCAAACGCGCTCCACCTGAATGGGCCAACCCTTTACCGGGTACCTAAAACTGAGGATTTACTTATGAACGCTGCCAAAATTCTTCTCGTTACCCTCGCGCTGGGCGCATCTTCCTTGGCACTTGCCGAAGGTGGGGGTGACCGTTTGTCTGCTCGCATGGCCGAAGCCCGTGAAACGGCTATGTCAGCCTACAACGCAAAAGCCGCTTCGCAGGAGGCAACTGAAGTGGCGCAAGAAGGTCCAGAAGCGAAGCCAAAGCACTGCTAACCTCCTTGGCAAGCTTACAGAAATGTAATCGCCGTGTTGGTTAGGCTGTGCCACTCTTTGAGACGAATTCGTTCAAGTATTGTTTTCAAGCGCAACCGCAGTAGATTTTTCCAACTATCAGGCAGAAATATGCAATCGAAAACGTCGCGACGCACTTTCGTCAAGGGCCTGACGGCCATGGGGGTTCTAGGTGGCCTGGGTCTCTGGCGAAACCCGTCGTGGGCGCTTTCAGGGCCTAGTCAACTGAACACGCTTACCGGCACTGATTTTGATCTTTCAATCGGTGAGATGCCTGTAAACATCACCGGCAAACCGCGTACGGCAATGGTTATTAACGGTGGGCTTCCGGGGCCCCTATTGCGCTGGAAAGAAGGCGATACTGTAACCCTTAGGGTGCGCAACAAGCTGCGCGATCACACATCGATCCATTGGCACGGTATTATTTTGCCCCCCAATATGGATGGTGTACCAGGACTAAGCTTCGCCGGCATCGAGCCGGACGGGATGTACGTTTATAAAATCCACGTCAAGCAGAATGGCACTTACTGGTACCACAGCCATTCCGGTTTCCAAGAGCAGGCTGGCGTTTATGGGCCATTAGTGATTGAAGCCAAGGATCCCGAGCCTTTTGCGTATGACCGCGACTATGTAGTGATGCTGACCGATTGGACTGACGAAGACCCCGCTTCGTTGATGCGAAAGCTGAAAAAACAATCGGATTACTACAACTACAACAAGCGCACGGTTGGCGATTTTATCGAGGACGTCCACAAGCAAGGCTGGTCAGCGACCATGGCTGACCGAAAAATGTGGGCTGAAATGAAGATGAACCCCACTGACCTGGCCGATGTGAGCGGGGCTACCTACACCTATCTCCTGAATGGCCACGCGCCGAACACGAACTGGACGGGCGTTTTCCGTCCAGGTGAAAAGATTCGGCTTCGCTTTATCAATGGTTCCTCCATGACGTATTTCGACATGCGTATCCCTGGCCTGAAAATGACGGTGGTCGCCTCGGATGGACAGTACGTGAAGCCTGTCACCGTTGACGAGCTGCGCATCGCGGTGGCCGAGACCTATGACGTCATTGTTGAGCCTACCGAGCAGGCGTACACCTTGTTTGCTCAGTCGATGGACCGTACTGGTTTCGCGCGCGGCACCCTGGCGGTTCGTGAAGGCCTCTTAGCGCCCGTACCGCCCCTTGATCCTCGACCACTGGTGACCATGGCGGACATGGGTATGGGCGGTATGGATCACGGTTCGATGGGCGACATGGGCAGCATGCAAGGCATGGAGGGAATGGACCACGGCGCAATGGGCGCAGGGGACAAGGGCATGGACAGTATGTCTGGCGCACCCATGCAGGGCATGGACGGCGGGCAGACGCAGGGCATGGACCATAGCAAAATGTCAGGCATGGACCACGGGTCCATGGGAGACATGGCCGGCATGGCGGGGATGTCAGGCATGGGTGACATGCCGATGCAAGCCCACCCGGCTACCGAGAAGGACAACCCGTTGGTTGACATGCAGGCCATGAGTCCTACGCCTAAATTGGATGATCCCGGATTAGGCCTGCGCAATAACGGTCGTCGGGTGCTTACGTATTCTGATTTGCGAAGCACCTTTGAAGACCCGGACGGCCGAGAGCCCGGGCGAACAATCGAGCTGCACCTGACAGGCCATATGGAAAAATTCGCCTGGTCATTCAATGGGGTCAAGTTCGCTGATGCTGAGCCCCTGCGATTGAAATATGGCGAGCGAGTGCGCGTGGTACTGGTAAACGACACCATGATGACCCACCCCATTCACCTGCACGGGATGTGGAGCGACCTCGAGGACGAGAACGGCAACTTCATGGTGCGCAAGCACACGATTGACATGCCTCCTGGCTCCAAACGCAGTTATCGAGTCACCGCGGATGCGCTTGGCCGTTGGGCCTATCACTGCCATCTCCTGTTCCACATGGAGATGGGCATGTTCCGTGAAGTCCGGGTAGAGGAATGACAGGTATGGACACATTACTAGCCCGCAATGGGAAGCGTCTGGCGATCACAACGAGCCTGATGCTGGCCCCATTTGCCTATGCGGCAGCGGAAGACACCATGCAGGGGATGGATCATAGCCAGATGCAGGGTATGGACCACAGCCAGATGCAGGGTATGGATGACTCCATGACGAGCATGGCCTCGTCCCCCCAAAAGCCTGCTCCGACTCAGAGCCGTACGCCCATCCCCGCGATTAACGCAGCGGACCGCGCCGCCGTCTATAAATCGGACGCGGGCCACACGGTGCATGATGAGTCGATCAACTACATGCTCCTGTTCGATCAGCTTGAATGGCAGGACGCTGACGGCGGCAGCGCGCTGAACTGGGATTTCACCGGTTGGGCTGGTGGCGACATCGACAGACTGTGGGTGCGCTCGGAAGGTGAGCGGCTCAATGGCAAAACCGAAGAAGCGGAAGTTCAGGCCCTCTGGGGCCATGCTGTTGGCCCCTGGTGGGATGTTGTGACAGGCGTTCGCCAGGATTTCAAGCCAGGAGATCCGCAGACCTGGGCCGCTTTTGGTCTTCAAGGCCTGGCGCTGTACAACTTCGAAGCCGAGGCTACGGTCTTTATTGGCGAAGGCGGCCAAACAGCCATGCGCCTTGAAGGTGACTACGACATCCTTCTGACCAATCGACTCATCCTGCAGCCTACTGCCGAGGTCAATTTCTACGGCAAGAATGACCCACAGAGGGGTACCGGTGCGGGTCTGGCCGAGAGTGAAGTCGGCGTACGACTGCGCTACGAAATCCGCCGCGAGTTTGCCCCCTACATTGGTGTGACCTGGAACCGGTCATATGGGAACACGGCCGATTATGCCCGCGACGAGGGTGAGGATCGTAGTGAAGCCCGCCTGGTTCTCGGCGTGCGCCTGTGGTTCTAACCGCTACATTCACCCAGTAATTACCCCAATCGAACAGCCATCCGCTGTGAGGAGCGTTTTATGTCTCTCTTGAAGTCCACAGGTATCGCCACCCTTCTTGCTGCCGGCATGCTGGCAAGCGCCCTGGCTCAAGCCCATCCGAAGCTTGTGTCTTCCACGCCTGCGCAAGGGGCTGATGGTGCTGCGCCGGAGAAGGTCGAGCTTCATTTCTCGGAAAACTTGGTCACCCAGTTTTCCGGTGCCAAGCTGATCATGACGGACATGCCTGGCATGCCTAATTCCCCTATGTCGGTAAAAGCAAGCGTGGCCGCTGGCAGCGATCCTAAGACGATGGTCATTACCCCAGCGTCGCCGCTCACGACGGGCAGCTATAAGGTGGAATGGCGCGCGGTCTCGTCCGATACCCATCCCATTACAGGCAACGTCACCTTCAAGGTGAAATAAGCATGGCCGATCCACTCAGCATCGCGCTTCGTTTTGCGCTTTATACCGACCTGATGGTGTTGTTTGGCTTGGCCCTTTTCGGCCTGTACAGCTTGAGGGGAACGGAGCGCCAGTCAGGCGCGGTGCTGAACTTCAAGCTATTACTCACCGGGACAGCCGTGCTGGGAGCGTTGCTGTCCCTTGCCGCGCTGTTGCAGATGACTAAGGCCATGAGTGGTGCTACTGAGTGGGAGGAGCTTTTCCCTCATCTCAAAATGATGCTGGCAGAAACCGAGGTGGGTTTTTCCTGGAACGTACGCATGGCGGCCCTTGCCATGATAGCGGTCGCTGGTCTGCTAACCAGCCGCAGCCCGACAGGCAGTCTTTGGGTGGTCACAGCACTCAGCGGGGTTGCCTTGGCCACACTGGCCTGGACGGGCCACGGTGCTATGGATGAAGGAAGTCGCCGTTTCTGGCATTTTGCGACCGACATCGTGCATTTGTTTGCCGCAGGCGGCTGGGTAGGTGCTCTGGTGGCCTTTGCCTTACTGCTGCGAGCTAAAAAGGTAGATAACCACGGTTCTGTGAAGATCCTGGCGCGGACGCTAACCGGCTTTGAATCAGCAGGTGGTGTCATCGTCGCGACCATCCTGGTCACAGGGATAGTCAACTACCTGTTCATCGTTGGCCCCCAGTTGGACAGCCTGGCTGATACCACGTACGGGTGGTTGCTGATGGCTAAACTGGTGCTGTTTACGGCAATGATTGGTTTGGCCTCGTTGAACCGCTTTCGGCTCAGCCCTCACCTTGAGCATTCCATTGGGCACGGGGACTACACCGGGGCCGCCAAGGCCTTGCGTTGGAGTATGGCCACAGAGCTTGCTGCAGCGGTGGTTGTTCTTGGGCTGATCGCCTGGCTGGGTACGCTCAGCCCGGAGGTGGAGATGGCGATGCAATAGTTTGCGCTACTGGCTGTGCATTAGCCTGGCTCAGATGCTAAGAAGAGCCAGGCGACTCCTCTTGCGGAGTGGCTTGTATGGAACCCTTCAAGGCCTGGCATCGTACGCTGCGACCGTTTCCTGCTGTCCGGCAATAGTTACCCCGATGACCTTGTAAGCGTGCCGGGCAGTGCCCTGCTCCATGCCCGGAGAACCCGGCGGCATGCCTGGGACCGCAATCCCCACTAGGTCTGTACGCGTGTTCAGCGCTTTGAGCTGTTCTGCCGGCACATGCCCTTCCACGAAGCGCCCGTTGATGACAGCGGTATGGCACGAGCGCAGTCCCTGCGGCACACCAAGCTGCCCCTTCACAGCAGTCATGTCTTGCTCCACCTGGTCATTTACGGTGAAGCGCTCAGCCTCCAGGTGCTTGATCCAGCCTTTGCAGCACCCGCAATTGGCATCACGGTGGACATCGACCTCAAGCGTCTCCGCCGCCTGAGCGGTACTCGCGATAAGCAGGGCCGCCAAGGTCATGATCGTCTTTCTTTTCATCGTTGCTCCTGATTGAAGCCAGGCCCTTTGGCAAGGGGCTGCTGGAATAGTCACCTGGAATGGAATCCTTCAAGGATATCTTCGAAGCTGCCTAGACCCCATTACAATGCTGTAAGCAAGGCGCGCTATAGCTGGCCCAGCAAGCGTTTCGCTCTATAATCAGCCTCGGTGACAGCCAATGGTTTGGCCCGCTTCATGGAATCCTATGGCTCGCGTGGTTTTTGTACTTGCGCTTATTCTAAGTCTTCTTCTCCCCGCTTATGGCCAGGGTGGCGGGCCGCTGCCAGCGGAGCCATGTCCAATGCAAGTAGTCCAAAAGCGCGCTCAGACACCGTGTGCGGATATGGAGAAAAAGGTCAAGGATAGCCAGACAGCGCCATGCAAATGGGGACAGGATTGCAAAACCAGCTCTCTGATCAGCCTGTTCATCCTACAAATCCCAAAGCCGGGCCCCCTGCCAGTTCACGCCTGCGTAGCTAGGCCAGCGCCTCAAGAGGCCTTCGCTACGCCTTGGCGTCCACCACGCTTCGTGTAATTCCTTTGTCCGAGCGCATTACCAACGGCGCAATACCGCCGGGTCTGCGTATACATTGGTTTCGCATGGAGGCAGGTCATGCCTGTTCGTCCCGCTTTTGCCGCTGGCATATCTAGCGCGCTTGCACTCTTGCTACTTGTAACTGCGGCCCAGCCGGCCCTGGCTGACGCCCTTACTTTCGATTATGCGCTGAAGCTGGCAGAGACAATGGCCCCTGAAAATCTAGCCAGGGCCGCTCAGGTCGCGTCGGCAAATGCCGCCATTCGCCCCGCTGATGCGCTACCTAATCCCAAGCTCTTTCTGGGCATCGATAACTTGCCCGTAGAAGGGCAGCAGCGCTACTCATTGGACGACGACTCAATGACGATGCGTCGGATCGGGGTTATGCAAGAAGTTCCTAACAGCGACAAGCGCCGTGCACGGCGCCATTCGGCTGAAGCCTTCGCTGAGCTTGCGCAAGCCGAGCAGCGCCAGGCTCTGATCAAGGTCAAGCAGGACGTTGCCGCCAGTTGGCTGAGGCTCTTTTATGCTCAGCAACGCTTTTCCGCTTTTGATGACCTGTTGAAACAGCTCAACCTACAACGCTCCACGGTACCTGCGCTGATTGCCGGGGGAACAGCAAAGCCTGCTGACGCCGTGGCGCTCGAACAAGAGACGTTGGACCTTGAAGACAGGCGCGATCAGCTGATCAGTGGTGTAGCCGGCGCCAGGGCACAATTGCGCCAGTTCCTGGGTGCGCAAGGTGACCAGCCCTTGGCTGGGTCGGCGCCTGTATTGGAGTGGTCAGCTACTCATAGCCAGCATGGTCTGGCCCATCATCCCGATATCCAGGCCGCCGCCGCTCGGGTCGGTGAGGCCAAGGCCGAGCTGGGCGAAGCAGTCGCCGAGAAAAAGCCCGACTGGGGCGTGGAGCTTGGTTATGGCAACCGCGACAAGCGATTCGGCGATATGGTCAGCCTACAGGTGACGTTCGACCTTCCACTGTTCACCGGGGCCAGGCAAGGGCCGCGAATCACATCAAGGGAAAAGAACCTCTCGCGCATGGAGCAAGAACAGGAAGTGATGTTACGCAGTCACCAGATGGAGTTGGAATCGGGGCTGGCTGAACAGGATCGCTTACGTGCGGTACTCAGGCGAAGCACCGAGAGCGCTATACCGCTGGCCCAGCGTAGGTTCTCCTTGGAAATGGTGGCTTACAAGGCTGGCAGCGCTGACATCGGCACGGTCGTTTCTGCGCGCCGGCAGCTGATTGAAGCGACTTTGCGCAAGGTCGGGTTGGAGGAAGAGCTGTCGGTTCTGACCGCCAAACTCTTCTTTGCCTACGCGGAGGGCGCGCAATGAAGGGCTCATACGTGATGGGTACGTTGTCCGCCGCCTGCCTGGTAGGCGTGGGGGCTCTGCTTGGCTTTTGGCTCGGCACGGCAAGCGAATCGACAGCTGTCGAACCTGGCACTACCACGACCCAAGCGCGCAACGCGCTGTATTGGTATGACCCCATGAAGCCAGACCAGCATTTTGATAAGCCCGGTCGATCGCCGTTCATGGACATGGCCCTGGTTCCAAAATACGCCGATGAGCAAGCGTCAACATCCTTGGGACTGGCGGCAGGAACAGTGCAAAGCCTGGGTGTTCGAACCGTGCGGGTGCAACGCGGGGCATTGCCATCAAGCATTGATGCCGCCGGCACTTTGGGATACAGCCAGCGGGAGCTGGCCACGGTCCAGGCCCGTGCCGACGCCTACGTTGATAAGGTCTACGGCCGGGCTCCGGGCGACGTATTAGCCGCCGGCACACCGCTTGTAGACCTGCTCATCCCTCAGTGGTCCGCTGCGCAGCTTGAATACCTGGCTGTAAAACAGACCGGAGACTCTCAGCTCACTGCCGCTGCGAAAGAACGCCTTCGCTTGCTGGGAATGCCCGGATCCACCATTGCAGCTGTAGACCGCACCGGCCGAGCGGCTGCCGTACAAACTATCGTGATGCCCATCGCCGGTGAGCTGCTGACCCTCGACGCCAAGGCCGGAATGGCTATCTCCAAAGGCCAGGACCTGGCTCGGATCAATGGGCTTTCGAGGGTATGGCTGGACATCTCCGTACCTGAGGCTCTGACATCCAGTGTGGCGGTGGGCAACCCCATTTCTGCCTTTTTCGTCGCCTGGCCTGGCCAAGCTATACAGGGAAAGATCATTGCCATGTTGCCCTCCGCTGACAGCGCAACGCGGACGGTCACGGTGCGCGCTGAACTACCCAATGCAAACGGGAAGCTTCGTCCAGGCATGTACGCTCAGGTTCGCCTGCAGGGTGAAGAGCAGCCCTCTGTACTCCTAGCCCCGAGCGAAGCCGTAATCCGCAGCGGTAAGCGGTCCTTCGTCATGGTTGCGTTACCCGAGGGGCGATATCGACCGCAGGTGGTCGAACTGGGCAAAGAATCTGGGGGACAAGCAGAAATCGTCAAGGGCCTGGCCGAAGGAGATGAGGTAGTCAGTTCAGGGCAATTTCTGCTTGATTCGGAAGCGAGCCTCCAAGGCCTGCTCGCGCGTGAGGGCCCCTCAGAGGGAGCGCAATGGCACACAAGTACGGGTCAGATCATTGACCTGGACAGCGAGACCGTCACACTGGCCCATGGCCCGTTCCAAAGTCTTGGCATGCCCGGCATGACCATGACCTTCCCACTGGCGAGGCCGGACGTGGCTAAAGGGCTCAAGGTGGGTGATCACGTCGCCATTGGAATTTCCCAAAGCGACGCTGGGCTTATCGTTGAACAGCTCTCCAAGCAGGAGACTGGCCAATGATTCGCCGGCTGATCTACTGGTCTATCGCCAACCGATTCCTGGTGTTGCTAGCTACGCTCGTCGTGGTAGCCGCAGGGCTCTGGGCCGTGCGCAACACACCACTGGACGCGCTGCCTGATTTGTCTGATACCCAAGTCATCATTCGAACCAGCTATCCCGGTCAGGCTCCACAGCTTGTGGAGAATCAGGTGACCTACCCTCTGACCACGATGATGCTTTCGGTGCCAGGCGCAAGGACGGTCCGAGGTTACTCGTTCTTTGGCGACTCGTTTGTCTATGTGCTCTTTGAAGACGGGACTGACCTGTACTGGGCGCGATCAAGGGTGTTGGAGTACCTCAGCCAAGCGCAGGCGCGCATGCCAAAAGGCGTTACGCCTAGTCTGGGGCCTGATGCAACGGGCGTGGGTTGGATTTACCAATATGCGCTCGTTGACCGCTCGGGTAGCCATGACCTCGCTCAGTTACGGTCGATCCAGGACTGGTTCCTTCGGTACGAGCTCAAGTCCCTCCCTAACGTGGCTGAAGTCGCGACAATCGGCGGCATGGTCAAACAGTACCAGGTGGTACTCGATCCCCTGAAGCTGGCAGCGTACGGAGTAACCCAACAGGAAGTGACCCAGGCCATCCAGGGCGCCAACCAGGAAGCGGGTGGTGCGGTATTGGAGATGGCCGAAAGGGAGTACATGGTCAGGGCGTCCGGCTATCTGGAAAGCCTGGAGGACTTCAACAACATTCCTCTTCGGACCTCTCGCAATGGCATCCCGGTGTTGCTCGGGCAAGTTGCCAATATCCAGCTTGGGCCTGAAATGCGGCGCGGCGTTGCTGAGCTGGACGGCAGAGGTGAGGTTGTGGGCGGGGTCATTCTTTTGCGCTCCGGCAAGAATGCACGCGATACCCTGATTGCCGTTAGGGAGAAGCTAGAAAACTTGCGCAGCAGCCTGCCGGCTGGGGTTGAAATAGTCACGACCTATGACCGCTCACAGCTTATCGATCGCGCCGTCAGCAATCTGGGTTTCAAGCTGCTTGAAGAATTTGGGGTGGTCGCGCTGATCTGCCTAGTCTTCCTCTGGCACGTACGTTCCTCGCTGGTGGCCATCGTGACCTTGCCCCTGGGCATCTTGGTTGCCTTTCTTGTGATGCACTACCAGGGCGTCAATGCCAACATCATGTCACTGGGGGGGATTGCGATCGCCATCGGAGCGATGGTCGATGCTGCAGTAGTGATGATCGAAAATGCGCACAAACACATCGAAGCGTGGCAGCAGCAGCATCCTGGGGAGCCGCTGGAAGGCCAGGCTCACTGGCACGTAATCGCTCAAGCCGCTGCCGAGATCGGGCCGGCTGTGTTTTTCAGCCTGCTGGTGATTACGTTGTCTTTCTTGCCTGTTTTTACGCTGCAGGCCCAGGAAGGCAAGCTATTTGGGCCCTTGGCCTTCACCAAGACCTATGCAATGGCAGGCGCGGCAGGGCTCTCGGTGACGCTGGTCCCCGTGCTGATGGGTTACTGGATCCGGGGAAGGATTCCATCCGAGCATCAGAACCCTCTCAACCGCGGGCTGATCGCGGTGTACCGCCCGGCAATCGACACGGTTCTGGCGTGGCCAAAACTCACCTTGCTTATCGCCGCCCTGGTGTTTCTCTCGACGCTTTGGCCTTTAAGCCGACTAGGGGGAGAATTTCTTCCTCAAATGGATGAAGGCGATTTGCTGTACATGCCATCGGCCTTGCCTGGTTTATCGGCCAGCAAGGCGAGCCAGCTACTCCAACTTACTGACCGAATGATCCTCACAGTTCCTGAAGTGGATCGGGTATTCGGCAAGGCGGGACGTGCGGATTCAGCTACCGATCCGGCGCCGTTGGAAATGTTCGAGACTACTGTACGGTTCAAGCCCAAGGAGCAATGGCGAGCCGGGATGACCCCTGAAAAGCTGATCGAGGCGCTGGACAAGGCGGTACAGGTCCCAGGCCTTTCGAACATTTGGGTGCCCCCCATTCGCAACCGCATCGACATGCTTGCCACGGGCGTTAAAAGCCCGGTAGGGATCAAGGTCGCGGGCACCTCGCTTGCGCAGATAGACCAGGCAACTCAACAGATCGAGGCCGTGGCCAAGCAAGTCGCCGGCGTCCAATCCGCACTGGCGGAACGGCTGACAGGAGGACGCTACGTAGACGTACGTATCAATCGCCAGGCCGCAGCGCGTTATGGCATGAATATCAGTGATGTGCAGGCAGTGGTTTCCGGTGCCATTGGCGGAAGCAACATCGGCGAAGTCGTAGAGGGGCTCGCCAGATACCCTATAAACCTGCGCTACGGACGCGAATGGCGAGATACGGCACAGGCGCTAAAAGGGCTCCCCGTCGTCACCAGCAGCGGCCAGCAAATTACCCTATCGATGGTGGCAGATGTCAGCATCACCGACGGCCCACCGATGCTGCGTAGCGAAAATGGCCGGCTTTCGGGTTGGGTCTATGTGGACGTGCGTGGGCGCGACCTTGCCACGACAGTGAAAGAGCTTCAGACACAGATAGCATCCCGGGTCCAACTCGCCCCCGGCCTCACTGTCTCGTACTCGGGTCAGTTCGAGTACCTAGAGCGGGCAAACCAGCGCCTGCTGTGGGTGATACCGGCTACACTGGCGATCATTTTCGTGTTGCTGTACTTCACCTTCGGTACGGCCAGCGAGGCGGTACTCATCATGGCAACGCTGCCTTTTGCGTTGTCCGGTGGGATCTGGCTGTTGTATGTCCTGGGTTATAACCTGTCCATCGCTACAGGCGTGGGCTTCATCGCCCTTGCCGGCGTTTCTGCCGAGTTTGGCGTCATCATGCTGGTGTACCTGCGCAGCGCCTGGTCGCCCCGCCTCGCAGCAGGACATGGAACCGAGCAGGATTTGACAGAAGCTATCAAGGAAGGCGCAGTGCTCAGGGTGAGGCCCAAGGCGATGACGGTAGCCGTGATCATCGCGGGGCTGCTGCCCATACTCTGGGGGTCAGGGGCCGGTTCGGAGATCATGAAGCGCATAGCAGCACCGATGATAGGGGGTATGCTTACCGCACCGCTGCTATCGATGCTACTGATTCCAACATGCTATTTCCTCCTCCAGGCTCACCGTATTCGAGCGCGACGATTGAAGATCTGAGTGCCTGAACGTACCCTGATTCGTAGGTACCGCAAGTGCAGGGCGCCTGGCTTAACACGCTGGCTGGCCTGACATCAGGGCTTTGCGCTATTTGCCCTCGACTCCGGCCAGCGAGTCGAGAATGGCGCAGGTAGAATCGTTGTTGCCCTGGCATTCATTGATCAAGGCCTGCAGCGTATCGCGCAGGCTGATGAACTCCTCGATTTTGCGGTTCAAGTCCTGCACATGAGCATTGGCCAGCGCTTTTACGTCGGCACTGGCACGGTGTCGGTCGCGTTGCAGTTCGAGCAGGGTGCCGACTTCCTCCAAGGAAAAGCCCAGGTCTCGAGCACGTTTGAGAAAAGCCAGGGTATCCAGATCGGCAGGCCGGTACTGGCGATAACCGCTTGCTGTTCGTATGGCAGGCTCAAGCAAACCAATGCTTTCGTAATAGCGCAGCATCTTGGGCGTCAGCCCACTGGCGTGTGCAGCTTGGCTGATGTTCAGGGTGTGTCCTCCAATGCCGGTTGCCAGCGTTTGAGCAGCAGGGCATTGCTCACCACGCTTACGCTTGAAAAGGCCATGGCTGCGCCGGCAAAAACCGGATCGAGCAGACCGAACGCTGCCAATGGGATGCCGATCACGTTATAGACGAAGGCCCAGAACAGATTTTGGCGGATTTTGCGGTAGGTGCACCGGGCGATATCCAGCGCTGCCGGTACAAGTCGTGGATCACTGCGCAGTAGGGTGATTCCGGCAGCATGCATGGCCACATCGGTACCGCTGCCCATGGCAATGCCGACATCGGCAGCCGCCAGGGCGGGCGCATCATTGATACCGTCGCCGACCATGGCCACCCGTGTGCCCTTCGCCTTGAGGCCTGCAACGACGGCCGCCTTTTCGGCCGGCAGTACCTGGGCATGAATGTTCTCAATGCCCGTCTGAGCAGCGACCTGCCGGGCACTGCTCCACGTATCCCCGGTAATCAAATGGCTGCTGATCTGACGTGCTGCCAAGGCCGCTACAGCCTGCTGGGCGCCAGACTTAAGCGCATCGCCAAACGCGAGCAAGGCCAGCACCCTGGGCGCAGCGCCCAGCTCGATCAACCAGGACAAGGTCCGGCCTTCCGCGTCCCATTGCTGAGCGTGTTCAGCTAACGCGCCTGGCTCGAGCCCTAGCTCTTCAAGCCATCGGCCATTGCCCAAGGCAAGCTGCCGGCCTTCGACAGAGCCTTGGACGCCACGACCAGGCAGCGCACGGACGCTGTCAGCCATTGGGGTATCAAGGCCGCGTTCACTACAGGCCGCCAGAACAGCACGACCCAGGGGATGTTCACTACCTCGTTGCAAGCGGCCCGCCAGCGCCAAGGCTTCCGCTTCGGGGATCGAAGCTACCGCTATATGCACCAGATGGGGCTCCCCTGAGGTCAGGGTACCGGTTTTGTCAAAGGCCACCGCTTGCACGGCATGGGCGACTTCCAGAGTTTGTGCATCCTTGATCAGGATGCCGTGACGTGCCGCAACGCCGGTGCCTGCCATGATTGCAGTTGGAGTGGCCAAGCCCAAGGCACAAGGGCAGGCAATGACCAGTACGGCTACCGCGTTGATCAGCGCCGTCTCCCAGCCGCTCCCTGCCAGCAGCCAGCCCACAAGCGCTAACAGGGCAATGCCGAGCACCACCGGCACGAAAATTTCGCTGACCTTGTCCACCAGGCGTTGGATGGGTGCCTTGGCCGCCTGCGCGTCTTCAACCAGACGAATGATCCGCGCCAGTACGCTCTCTCCCCCAAGGGCTGTGACCTGAACGATCAGCGTGCCTTCACCGTTGATGGAGCCACCAATGACCTTGTCGCCGGCTTGTTTGGCCACCGGTCGGCTCTCGCCACTGATCAGGGCTTCGTCCGCATAGCTGTCGCCTGTCTCAATGAGGCCGTCCACCGGGATGCGCTCGCCGGGCCTGACCCGTACACGTTCTTTCAGGCGTAAGTCAGCCACCGCAACCTCCTGCTCACGGCCATCAGCTTCCAGACGTAGGGCGCGCTCGGGCCTCAACCCCTGAAGCGCACGTATGGCTTCACCGGTCTGCCGCTTAGCTCGGCTTTCAAGGTATTTGCCCAGACGGACCAGGCCAATCACGACAGCTGCAGCTTCTAGATAAAGGTGGGGGAACTGGCCGGGCACAGCGGTCACGGCTTGGTAGACGCTCAAGCCATAAGCAGCGCTGGTCCCCAGGGCGACGAGTAAATCCATATTGCCAGTGCGGGCCCGTAGCGCTTTCCAGGCTGCGCGGTAAAAACGGGCACCGAGCAGGAATTGCACCGGTGTGGCCAAAGCGAACTGAAGCCACACCGGCAACATGATGTGAATGCCTAACGGTTGCAGCAGCATGGGCAGCACGAGCGGAGCGGCCAGCAGCAAGGCTGCGATCAACGCCCAGCGCTCCTGTGTGAGTCGAGTATTTTCAGCGGCTGGGACCTTGGTAGTGGGAGGTTGAGCCTGGTAGCCCGCGTTCCTTACGGCGGCGATCAAGGCCTGCACAGACGTGCCTGCTATGGCAGTGACATGGGCCTGTTCGGTGGCCAGATTGACGCTGACCTCGCCCACGCCGGGCACTTTGCGCAAGGCCCGTTCGACACGGTTAACGCAACTGGCACAGGTCATGCCGGTGATGCTCAATACGAGGGTTTCGTCCGGGACCCCGTAGCCGGCGCGGGTAATCGCCTCACGTAAAGCCGGCATGGCGTCCTGCGGCGCTTCAATTCGGGCTTGCTCGTTGGCCAGATTCACACTGGCTTCCTGTACGCCGGCCACTTTCTTCAGCGCACGCTCCACGCGACCGGCACACGCGGCGCAGGTCATCCCTTGGATAGGTAGATTAAATTCAGCCATGGCGGATTCCTCGCTATCAATGAGTAGAGGATCAACCTTGACCTCATGTAAAGGTCAACCTCCAACCGCGCCTAACGCTTAAGAACAGAAGAGGCTTGACCTTGACCTCATGTCAACGTTGAAAGTAGCGCTGCCCCCCATGATTTGGAGACACGCTATGTATCAGTTCAACGTGCAAGGCATGAATTGCGGTCATTGTGTCAAATCGATCACCGCAGCGGTCACGGCTTTGGACAGTGAGGCCACGGTCGATGTGGACTTGGAAAGCCGTACCGTACAGGTTCAAAGCCGCCAGCCAGCGCAGGCCCTGCTCGAAGCAATTCAGGAAAAAGGCTATCCCGCTGAGCTTGCCTGATTCCTGTCCTTCCCTTAGGTTCAGGCTTTCCTAAGACGGTTCTTTGCAAAAGAAACGGCGCCTGGACAGGCGCCGGAGACCAAGGAGCGGAGGTCTTTGAAGAGAGCTGAGCCCAGACTAGCCCTTGGCAGCTGACGTGCACCTGATTGGCCGATTACATTTGTGTAAGGTGGCACCACACCTATCGGTTTGTTGGCAGACTAAACCCATCTGCAAATGAGATCGCTGTCATGAAACTGTTGGTAGCCGAAGACGAACCGAAGACTGGAATCTATCTGCAGCAAGGCCTGCGGGAGGCCGGCTTCAATGTGGACCGCGTGGTCACAGGCACAGATGCCGTTGACCAGGCGCTCAATGAAGCCTATGACCTGTTGATTCTTGACGTGATGATGCCGGGCCTGGATGGCTGGGAAGTCATCAGACGCCTTCGCACCGCTGGCCAGTCCGTACCGGTGCTGTTTCTGACCGCACGCGACGGGGTAGACGACCGGGTCAAGGGCCTGGAGCTGGGCGCCGATGATTACCTGGTTAAGCCATTTGCTTTTTCAGAACTGCTGGCACGGGTGCGAACACTGCTACGGCGCGGCAGCAGCAGCCTGCCGGTTCAAACAAGCCTGCAAATCGGAGACCTTCAGGTGGATTTGCTCAAGCGTCGGGCGACTCGGGGCGGCAAGCGAATCGACCTTACGGCCAAAGAGTTCGCACTGCTGGAGTTACTGATGCGCCGGCAAGGTGAGGTGTTGTCCAAATCGCTGATAGCTTCCCAGGTCTGGGACATGAATTTCGACAGCGACACAAATGTTATCGAGGTGGCGATACGGCGGTTGAGGGCCAAGATTGACGATGACTTCGAGGCAAAACTGCTGCATACCTGCCGGGGGATGGGTTACATGCTAGACGCGCAGGACGAAGGATGAAGCCTGGCTCACTCACCCTGCGCTTGAGCCTTTTGTTTGTGGTCGCGGTCGCCGTCGTCCTCATGATCGTGGGCGTTGCCTTCAACGAGCTGAGCCGTCACCACTTTCGCGCCCTGGATGCGCAGGCGCTGGGAGAAAAGCTGGAAGCGATTAACCAGATCGCGAAGGAATCAGGCGCAAACCCGGAACTGCTCAAGGCGCGCTGGCACACCCTCCTGGGGGCACATCCCGATCTCAGTGCTGTATTTCTGAAGACCGATGGGACGCCTTTTTTTGCAGAACCTCCCCAATCAGCGGCGCCGTCGCTCGCGCAGGCCACCCAGCGCGATGGCGTCTGGGAGTGGGAGAACGAAGGCCGCATGTTCAGGGCCCTGACCGCCTCGATATCGCTACCCACTGCCAGCCCACCGCTGACCGCCTGGCTTGTCCTGGATGTGACCACGCATATGCACTTCTTTGCCATGCTCGAACGCTGGTTCTGGGGCGTTCTATTGGCCAGTACGGTGTTGAGCGCTGCCCTAGGGTGGCTGGTCGCCAAGAACGGACTGCGCCCGGTAGCCAGGGTGACCCAGACCGCTGCGTCGATGTCTGCAGGCTCGCTGAAGGAGCGGATTCCCTTGGAGCCGGTGCCGGATGAGTTGCGTGAGCTCATCACCGCGTTCAACTCAATGCTTGGCCGCCTGGACGATTCCTTTGTGCGCCTATCGAATTTCTCTGCTGACATTGCGCACGAGCTCCGTACACCGATCAGCAACCTGCGGACCCACACCGAAGTTATCCTGGCCAAAAAGCGTGCGCCCGAGGTGTACGAAGAGAATTTGAGTTCCAACCTGGAAGAGCTCAATCGTCTTTCGGAAATCATCGACGCGATGCTGTTCCTGGCCAAGTCCGATAACGGGCTAATCGTGCCGGAGTCTGCTGAACTGGATCTGAGAACAGTCGTCAGCAAGCTGTTCGGCTATTACGAGTTTCTGGCCGAGGACAAGGGGATTCAGCTCCAAGCATCAGGCAACGCCTCGATCTTCGCGGACAGCGTGATGATCGACCGTGTCGTGTCGAATCTGTTGTCCAATGCCCTGCGCTACACGCCGTCCGGGGCGACGATTGAGGTCAGTATCCACGACCATGGCGGACGGGTAGAGCTTCGGGTGGAAAACCCTGGCCCCGAAATAGCCCCGCAGCACCTGGACCGCATCTTTGATCGGTTCTACCGAGTGGACCCGGCGCGGCGAGAAGGCGCCGGGAATGCGGGGCTGGGTCTAGCGATTGCCCGGTCCTTGATGCAAGCACATGGCGGCACTATCTCGTGCACGTCAACTAGCTGCCGAACAGCCTTTACCCTAACGTTTGTGCGCTGTCACCATTCATGACTTCGCTAGGGCAATATCAAGATCATACAGCCTCGCAGCGGCTTGTACTCTGCCTTCCTGGCCAGAAGTTGACTTAGGCTGCCACCGCCTCACAGGCCTGAGCACAGGCATGGCAAGCCTGAGCGCAATGCTGGCAGTGATCGGCCTCGTGGTGGCCGCACTCGTCTGCGCAGGCTGTGCACGCTTTTGCGCACAGGACGCAAAATTCTTTGGCCAGAGGACTTTGGCGAGCCATCAAGGTCGCCGCGAGTCTGCACAAATCTGCACAATCCCTATCCAGCTTTATGCATTTCGCCATCATTTGAACATCGTGCTCTTGCAAGCAGGCCGAAGCACAGCTTTCACATGCCATCGCACAGCGTAGGCACTCTAAAATGTAGTCATCATATCCACTGTTCATGAGGTAATCTCCGGGGTTGACGGTCGATTTACACTTTGGACTCGATGCCTTCTTTTCGAAGACGCAGTAAGTCCGACTGATCCATGCGCTGCGAGTTTCTCAAGTTTCATTACATTTTTGTAAGGGAAGGCAAAGGCTATCTACCATTGCTTTGTTAGCTCTATGAAGACCACTTGCTGCAAAGCAGTACCGGATCAAGCGAATAACTTTTTCGCTAAATCGGCCGGTACCCTCACATCAGCTATAGGCGCAGCTGTCGTCCCACTAAGCCAGCACAAGCTCAGTGGGTATGGAGAAGAGTCACTGCGACAGGTAGTCAGCCACCACCTCCTGCTCGCCGGTCTTTTTCAGTCCGATGACCTGATAAGCGCTTTTGTGCCCTGTTTCCATACCTGGTGAGCCCATAGGCATGCCAGGTGCCGCCACGCCGACCAGGTCGGTCCGGCGTTCAAGCTCAGCGATCTGTTGCACCGGGACATGCCCCTCGATGAACTTGCCGTTCACCACACCGGTGTGACATGACATCAATTTCTCAGGCACACCCAGCTTGGCCTTCACCGGGCTCATGTTTTCTTCCAGATGGTCATTGACCGTGAAGCCATTGTCCCGCAGGTAAGCAATCCACTTGGAACAGCATCCGCAATTGGGGTCCCGGTAAACGTCGATCACGTGCGCAGGAGCGGCTTGTGCCACTGACGCGACAGCCAGCGCGATGGCTGCGACAGTGCGCCGTCCAGCGGTAGTTAGGCTTATGAGTTTCATGTGCGGCCACTCTATAAAATGAAGTGATTTCCAGCCTGCCTTGCCTCGATAAGCTGGCTAAACGGAACAATCGGCCCTGGGGGTGTTGCACTGTTCAAGCGCTTGCGCCAGTACCCGACGTCTTGCCATTTGCCATGCTTGAAGCCGACTTCGGTATAGGTGCCCAGGTGTTCGAAACCTAGCGCTTCATGTAGCCCTACGCTTCCCGCGTTTGGGAGCGCGATACCGGCATAAGCGGTGTGAAGTCCCTGGCGTTCCAGGATCGGAATCAGGCGTGAGTACAGCGCGCGGGCGATTCCGCTACGATGCGCTTGGGGAGCCACATACACGGTCACGTCCACTGACCATTGGTAAGCTTCTCTGGCCCTGTGCTGGCTGGCGTAGGCATAGCCCACCACTTGACCCCCACGCTCCGCAACCAGGTACGGGTATTTGAACAGGGTTGATTCGATGCGCTCCGCCATCTCTTGAACGGTCGGCGGTTCCAGCTCAAAGGAAATCGCGGTTCGCTCCACCATCGGGGCATAGATACCCTGGATGGCAGCGGCATCCGTACGGGCCGCGGTCCTGACCATGCTGCTGATGCTCATTTCAACCTCCTTGTGGTTTAACAGCCCGCTTAAATGGACCGCTGATTCACACGCTGGGAAAGCGCTTCGGCGCTCTCCTTACGCTCGGAGTAGCGATTTACCAGGTACTCCTCACGGCCGCGAATCAGCAGGGTGAATTTCATCAATTCCTCCATGACATCCACCACACGGTCGTAGTAGCTGGAAGGCTTCATGCGGCCAGCCTCATCGAACTCCAGAAAGGCTTTGGGTACGGAGGATTGGTTGGGGATCGTGACCATGCGCATCCAGCGGCCTAACACCCGCAGCTGGTTGACCGTGTTGAACGATTGCGAGCCTCCGCAGACCTGCATCACCGCCAGGGTCTTGCCTTGTGAAGGGCGTACCGCGCCCAGTGCCAGGGGAATCCAATCAATCTGAGCCTTGAACACCGCAGACATTGAGCCATGGCGTTCAGGAGAACACCACACCTGGCCTTCCGACCACATCACCAGGCTCCTTAGCTCCTGCACCTTGGGATGCTCCACCGGTGCGTCATCGGGCAGGGGTAGACCTGACGGATCGAAGATCGCGGTCTCTGCCCCCATAAGCTCCAGGATGCGGGCCGCTTCCTGGGTCAGCAGTCTGCTGAAGGAGCGCTCCCGAGTGGACCCGTAGAGCAGCAGGATTCTTGGCCTGTGTGTCGCTGGCTCGCCCTGGGCGAGTTGATCCTGGGTAGGAATGTTCAATAGCGATACATCCAGGCTCGGAAAATCGCTCGGATCGGTCTTCACCGAATCGTTCATCACAGTGCACCTATCTGATCAAGGGCACGTTTCAGCTCCGTGGAGTCGAGCGCGTTGAAGTCAAGTGCGAAGAAGGCTTCGAAACGCCGGCGAATATGCGCCACGGTGGCGTCAAACGCGGCCTGGACCTCCTCATCGCTGCCCTCGACGTCCGAGGGGTCGGACAGGCCCCAGTGGCTTTTGATGGCGGGTCCGAAGTATACCGGGCATGGCTCGCCTCCGGCCTTGTCGCAGACGGTGATGACAATATCAGGCGGGTTGTCCTGGAAACTCTCCGATCCCTTGCTGTAGAGCGTCGAAGTATCCACGCCTAGACCTTGCAAGGTACTCACTGCGCGGGGGTTCAAACTTCCGCTGGGAAAGCTGCCAGAGCTGATCCCCACCATTCCATAAGGCGCAAGGTGGTTGAACAAGCCTTCAGAGAGCACGCTCCGGCAGCTATTGGCGGTACACATAAATAGAACTTTCATCATTGATCCTAAGCGTGAAGACTCAGCCGCAGGGCCAATGCGGCCAAGGTGACGAGCAGGATGGGAAGGGTCAGGAGGCTGCCGACCTTGAAGTAATAACCCCAGGTAATGCGGATGTCTTTCTGTGCAAGGACATGCAGCCACAGCAGGGTAGCCAGGCTACCAATAGGGGTAATTTTTGGGCCCAGATCACAGCCAATGACATTGGCGTACACCATGCCCTGGTGGACGATGCCCGAGGCATTGCTACCCTGAATAGAAAGGGCTCCGATCAGAACACTAGGCATGTTGTTCATGACTGAGGACAGCAGGGCGGCGGCTAGGCCAGTACCCAGGGTAGCTGCCCACAGGCCTTGCTCAGCCAGCGCATTGAGTAACGCGGTAAAGGCATCTGTCAGGCCGGCGTTACGCAACCCATACACGACCAGATACATTCCCAAGGAGAAGACCACGACCTGCCACGGGGCATGCTTGATCACGTTTCGGGTCGAGATGACGTGGCCCCTGCCAGCGACGATCAGGAGGATAAGCGCGCACGCCGCTGCCACAGCGCTGATGGGTATCCCCAGCGGCTCTAAGGCGAACAAGCCCACCAGCAGTAGCACCAGTACCCACCAGCCCGCAATAAAGGTCGCACGGTCGCGAATGGCGCGCCTGGGCACGTCCAGCTGCTCAGGCACGTACCGTGCGGGAATGTCTTTTTTGTAGAACAGCCAAAGCATCAACAACGTGGCTGCCACGCTGACCAGGTTCACCGGCCACATGATCGAGGCGTACTCCCCGAAGCCTACGTTGAAGAAGTCAGCAGAGACGATGTTGACCAGGTTGGAGACCACCAGGGGCAAGCTCGCAGTGTCTGCGATGAAACCTGCAGCCATGACGAACGCTAGAGTAGAGGCAGGGCTAAAGCGCAAAGCGTTCAGCATGGCAATTACGATAGGCGTTAGGATCAACGCTGCGCCGTCATTGGCAAATAGAGCCGAAACGGCAGCACCTAAGAGGATCATTAGCGCAAATAATCGTCCTCCACTTCCCTTTCCCCAGCGCGCCACATGAAGCGCAGCCCATTCGAAAAAGCCGGCTTCATCGAGCAACAGGCTAATAATGATGACGGCAATAAAGGTAGCGGTGGCGTTCCATACAATTTGCCATACGGTAGGTACGTCACTCAGGCTGACAACGCCAGTTAGTAGAGCAAGAATGGCTCCTGCCGCTGCGCTCCAACCGACGCCCAAGCCCTTGGGCTGCCAGATCACCAGTACCAATGTGAATACAAAAATTGCAGCCGCAGTAAGCATCACGAAACTCTCGTCAGAAGGTCAGCAGCAAGCAGCTTGGCGAACAGGACGGTCCTGCATGGATTCGAGCCGATTGGAATCTTGATCAACCCAGGCATGATTGGCTTTGAGGGTTACCTGGAGCACGTCCAGGACCCAGACCGGCAATTGGGGGTGAAGGCGGTAGTAGATCCATTGTCCTTGCCGGCGATCCTCCAGCAGCCCGCAGGTACGCAACTGGGCCAGGTGACGGGAAACCTTGGGTTGGTTGTCGTCAAGTGCCCAGATAAGTTCGCACACGCATAGCTCACCCTGCGCAGCCAGCATGAGCATGAGGCGGGTTCGTGTCTCGTCGCCTAAGCATTTGAAAAGGGTTACCGGGGAAAGGTACATGGGATGTTCAATCTGTATATTCGTATATCCGAATATACAGATGTAACTCATTCTGCGAAAGGTCTGAGTGCGCTTGATACGTATGGACCAATCAGTTGTGTGAGAAGCCTGCTGCGTACGACAGGCAATTAGGATTTATTCAGCCCGAATTGCATAGGGGGGGAGGGTATGAAATCATGAGTATAGGTAAGGGGGGTATATTATGACGCACGTAGCATCAAACAAAGACGATCTGCTTAAACGCGTAAAGCGCATTGCAGGCCAGATCCAGGCTGTAGAACGGGCTCTTGAGTCAGATCACGACTGTGCCAAGACGCTCCACCTTGTGGCCGCCACGCGCGGGGCTATCAATGGCCTGATGGACGAAATCATCGAAGATCACGCCAGGGAGCATGTGGCTAATCCGGCGCTGAGCGATGAAGAGCGGTCCAAGGGCGTCGAAGAGCTTCTCGAAGCCATTCGACGCTATTCCAAGTGATGAACGCAGGCTCGAACTTCATGAACAGCAACACCAGCTTTACGCACGAGCACGTATATCTCGGCTCGGCACATGATGAGAATGCAAAACGTACCCTTTGGGTGGTAATACTTACCGTTGTGATGATGGTCGGTGAGATTGCTGCGGGGTACATCACAGGGTCTATGGCTTTGCTAGCCGATGGATTTCATATGGCTACCCATGCGGGTGCGTTGGGAATCGCAGCGGCGGCTTACGCGTATGCCAAGCGTCATGCATCCAGCACCCGCTTCAGTTTTGGTACCGGCAAGGTGGGAGATCTGGGCGGCTTTGCGTCAGCGCTTATCCTCGGATTGGTATCTCTGGGAATCGGTGTTGAGTCCTTCATTCGTCTGCTCCAGCCAACTGATGTCCAATTCGGGACGGCAACGCTGATTGCTATTGTGGGCCTGGGAGTCAACATAGTAAGCGCTTTGTTGCTCGGCCACGGTCACAGTCATGGCCACGATCACAATCATAGTTCTCACGGCGGTGATAACAACCTGAGGTCAGCGTACATTCATGTGATTGCCGATGCCCTGACGTCTGTTCTTGCCATCGCTGCGCTGCTTGCTGGCCGCTACCTCGGATGGGTCTGGCTTGATCCAGTCATGGGTATTGTGGGTGCAATTGTGATCGCACGGTGGGCCTGGAGCCTGATGGGCGCTACTGCGGGAGTTCTGCTGGATCAAACCGACGATCATGTTGCAGATGAAATTCGCGAACTAGTTGAACAACCTGGCGATGCCAAAATTACCGACCTGCACGTGTGGCGTGTTGGTCCGGAAGCCCATGCTGCAATTGTCAGTGTTCTTGGGGCCTCTACAACAAATGCGGATAGCATCCGTGATCGGTTGAAGCCTGTTCACGAAGTTAGCCACCTCACGATTGAGTTTCGAGCAGCATTGCCTGCTACGTAGAGCTTGATGATACTCGGCAAGGCCCCTGCAACGGGCGCGGGCGCACGCCTTGCCTACTTACTCTATTATTCTGGAACCACCTGACTTCAAGCAGACGTGATCACGTTCGTATTGAGCGCCGTTTGATTGCAAGTCTCACAGACGGATACCAACTCGCTAAGGTTGGAATTGTCGGCTTTGAATGGATACCCATGAGCCAACTCCCAAGCGTTCCTTCAATGTCAGCGGCCCATCTGGCATCTCCGACTCCGTCGCTAGCTACGACGCATCAAGCATCGGTCGCTGCTTATCAGCGTAAGAAATACGTTATCACCACTTTTTGGCGAGGAGCTGTCATGGGCACGACCAAACCGTTTGAAGTCCGCGATAGCTGGGTCTTAGTCGATTCCATGGTGGACACCTATTGTGAAATCGCGGAGGAGGCATTCGGATCTTTTTTATTCGAGAAAGACAATCCGCTCCCAAGGCAAGAATGGCCCGGCGATTCGACAGCCTACGACGACCAGAAAACTAGAAAAAACGTCGCAGCCATAAAAACCATCGTCTTCTCCGCGATGGCCTTGGAAGCGGCCGCGTTCGAATTTGCCACCCTCCAGCTGGGAGAGCGTCTGGCAAAAGATTATCTGGATAAGCTGGATGTTGTGGGTAAATGGCTCGTCGTCCCACGCTTGGTCTGTGGTCGATCGCTGAATGCGGATGGCCCCGCTATCAATGGGCTGAAAGGCCTGGTCAAGGCACGTAACGCTTTGGTGCATCACAAATCCAAGGAATGGAACGGCAGCGACGCGCATCTAGATGAGATGGATGTCCAGAGAAAACAGCTCGAACAGCTCCAGGCTCCTAACGCATTCAAAACGCTGATCCTGCTTTCGTTGGAGTTGAATGCGGTGCTGGAGACCGATGGGCCGCTCCCACCTTTTGAAGATTCTTGGATACACGCCACTCCCCGTAATTCGCTGGTGGCGCAAGTGGTGCATCGGTGTCGCGAGATTCATCGAAATAACTGGCGAGAGGTTTGACGTGACAGGACTTATCACCCAGCAGGAACGCCGGTTAACCGCTGCGGAATTTCAGCACCTAGCAGCCGTGCCGGCGGCGGTCGAGTGGTTTGCCAACATCGACAACCCGCGCACTCGGCGAGCGTACCAAGGCGACCTGGAGGACTTCTGCGGGTTTGTCGGGCTCACCGGCACCGATGAGTTCCGCGCGGTCACCCGCGCGCACGTGCTTGCCTGGCGCGCGCAATTGGAAACTCGAGGCCTGGCCGGGGCCACGATCCGGCGCAAATTGGCGGCGTTGGCCAGCCTGTTCGATCATCTGCTTGAGCTCAACGCCGTCGCTGGCGGCAACCCGGTGCACGGTGTGAAGCGACCCAGGATCGAAACCAACGAAGGTAAGACGCCGGCTCTCGGTGATCACCAGGCCAAGGCGCTGCTCGATGCGCCTGACCTGTTGACGCTCAAGGGCCTGCGCGATCGGGCCATTCTGGCCGTGCTGCTGTACCACGGGCTGCGGCGCGAGGAAGCCGCGTTGCTGATGGTGGGGAACATCCTGGAACGTCGCGGCATAAAGCACCTGCAGATCCACGGCAAGGGCGGGAAACTTCGTTATCTGCCCCTCCACCCCATTGCGGCCGAACGCATCTATGCGTATCTGGAGTGCTCAGGGCATCACCTGCTTGAACCAAAAGCGCCCCTATTCGTACCGCTACGCGGTATCCATACAGGTACCGGAGTGACCGCCAATGGTATCTATAAAATGGTCGGCAGCTATGCGAAGGTCGCCGGCATCGATGTGGCCGGCCTGGGCGTGCATGGGCTTCGAGCCACAGCAGCCACCAATGCTCTGGACCACGAAGCCGATATCGCCAAGGTTCAGGCATGGCTCGGACATGCCAACATCAGCACAACACGTATCTACGATCGGCGGCAGAATAGGCCGGAGGATTCGCCGACCTATAAAATCAAGTATTGACGTGAGAGAGATAGATCAAATGGACAAAAAATTCACTTGGCCAAGCTATCCGGAAAACCTCACCGATTTCGAGGCACTCATGACCGCCGTAGATGCTGAATTGTCTTTAACTGATTTAAAGCCTCATCAGCGCCCCTACCATGTCGGGCGCAAACTCTGGGAAGCATTTGGCTGGGGAGGCAGTTTTCTACCGCCAGACTCTTTGGCTGACGAGCCTGGGTACAAAGGGGATGTGCTCATGGCTAAAGCCTATCGCTGGTATGAAGATACCCTAGGTCCGCGCCTCAAAACCTCGATGGAAATGGGTCAGGTCCCTGTGATGCTTGCCAGAACCGTCTGGTGCCTACGAATAGCCGAATTCTTTGGCACTGTGAATTTCTTTCTAGATCGGAATCTTGGTAACACAGGTGAGGATGGACTTCCTGGGATACGGGTACCTAGCGTAAACGTGCTCACCCTGGTGGACCAGCTACCCCAAGGGTTTGTGGACCGGATAACTGATGCAGAGCTGGTCGACCTATTCAATTTCTACATATTCGCCATGAGGTCGATCGAGTGGCGAAATAATTTGCCTAGAACCCCTCTGTTCCAAATGGCTCGAGGAGATTTTGATAGCTCATGCCAGGCAATCTTCACTAACAGCTATGGGCAAGCGAGGTGGGCTGTCCAGCAGGCGGTTGAGAAAACACTGAAAGGCCTTTTAACGATTGGAGGAACAGATGCTAAAGAAGTACGCAAGATAGGACATGATTTGGCGGTGCTAGCGAAGAATCTGCATGAAAAGCATGGAATTGAAATACCTCTCCACATCGTGGCGTCATCCCACTGCTCCACTGATGTCCGCTACACCCTTCCCTCTACGCTGGCGGAAGCAGTAGCGGCAAATCACGCTGCACTCTCTGTATTTGAAGCAATTATGGCAAGCGACGGATTGGCCCTTCTGATGCAGGAAGGACATCGAGCAGGCCGCTTTTGAGCTTTCTTGCACTGCCATTAACAGTGTAGACCTGAACAGCTTAGGAGCTCAGGGCCAACGTCGATTGACGTGCACCATTACGTGTCGCAATGCTTTTATAATATTTCTCTACCCTTTACATCACCAGGTACCGCATGAATGGAATTCTGAAGCTAGGGCAAAATCAACTAGCTACACATCCCGATGGCGGCACTGTTTTTGGCGTAATTCCTGCTATTGACCGCTTTAACTCGGCGGAAGCAGTCATCTACTTAAAGGGTGGCTTTCACCGCCAGGCACCAAATCGCCCAGCAGCGGGGTACGGAATCCAACACATCTGGGAGGGGAAGAAAAAGGAGCTGCGGAAGCGAGGGTGCCACAAGGCAGACGACATTCCCCAATTCATTGCGAACTTGATTGTGCTAGGAGCCGAGATCTATCACGATCCGAACCATGACAGAGCGAGCATGAAGCGCATCACGATTTTACGAACCTCAGAAGGCACGCTGGTCCTGGAACCCGTCGAAGGCGATCGCACCTTGAAATTTCATTACTCGATTGTCACATGGACAAGTACGTCAAAAGCTAGAGGAATCCAGGTAGGAGTCATTGAAAAAAAGCAGGAATAAAAAAAGCGGCCCAGAGGCCGCTTTGTTTTGATTCATGAGGCATAGTCGCAGCAATTCTTTAGCTTCGAGACTCGTTTCCGTGTCTCTTGGGTCAGAATTCAACCGAGTCAAGTAGCCATACGAAGGTGGCCTATCGATTGTCCCTACGTCGGTGAGCACCAGTTTCACCGCTGCCGAAAGTCCAAGGGGCCAATACTGGAAAGCCAAGCTTGGAAATGCGCGTTTGCAGTCCTCATCTACAAGGATATACAAGGTGACACCGGTGTCAACCGGTTTTTCCTACGTCACGACCTACGTCACGACCTATGGCACCGACTGACACAGTTCTCAGGGATCAGCTGAGGGGAAGAGACGCCCAAAAATTGATTTCGACGTACACAGCACCGGGTGTTACGAATTTAATGGGCCACTCCTCTCCTCTGGGAGGGTTAGGTGCGCACAGCGCGCAGTAGGTAGCACCAACGTCCCTCCAAATCGGAACGTGTAGAACACCATCAGCGACGTATTCAGCATGTTCGACTTCAGCGTACTCTCGCTCATAAAGTGCCACAGACTGCTGCTTCAAGTACTGGATGGCATCCCCAAGGCTCTTGTATTTCGCCGAAAATGTTGCTGATGATTCAACAAGCGCCTGGGCCGTCTCCTCGATATTCAAAAACTTGAACAGCATCTATTTCTATTTTTCCTCCCTGGTAGCCACAAACCCTGGCGCCAAAATCATACGATTCAGTGGCTTGTCTTTTCTCCACTCCATTCCCGCCCCCTCTACCCATTCCTCCAACATGGCAGCAGTAATCTGCTTGGGCCCTCGCATGACGTGCATGAGCTCAGCAGCGCATTGATGGTAGCCGCGTCTGTACGTGCCTTCGATTTGCACATCGGCCGGCCCAATGTCTGCACTAGGTCGCATCACCCCATTCAAAAATTCTTTGAGTGATATTGCGGGCTGACGCTCTTGAACGGGCTCTGCAGGTGGGCCAGCTATGGCTGAAGCAGTGTTCCAGTCTCGATGTCCATGCATGACAGCAACCGCTTCGAGAACCTGGCTGTGGGTCAGGGGAATGTTGCTTTCTGACAGGTGGGCGCGCAGACGCTTGGCCTGCGATTTGAGCGTTTCAATCGTGGTCATGATGTGTTCTCAAGATACCGGCTCGCAACGCGTGTCGTCCCTCCATTGCGACCTGCCGGTGAGAATCACCATTAGGGGGTAAACCTCGCTTTCACCATGCCAATACGGCGGAGGGGGCGGGCAGCAAGTGGCCCTCCTCCGACATTACTTCGGTTACTATTGATTATCAAGTCTTATGACACTTTAGGTATGTGACGCGAAAGCCTCGCTTATCGGTTTGATCTGCAGTCCTAGACTGCTACTCAGCGTCACTTTACCTATCTAGATCCAAACGCCGATCAGTTGCAGAAATGTGCCCGCAATGATCAGCCATAACGCCGTGCGGACGTCAAAGAAAAAGAGATTCCGTACCTTAGTCGCTATAGGTCGGTCAGGGTTATCTATAGCCTGTCGTGCAACGTGCGATGGAGCCCATCCTGGATACCGGTCCAAATCTGAGTATTCGGCAAACATGCGCTGGAAGAAATTGCTAACCTCAAGCTGCAAAACCCCAGCCAAAGCCAACAAAATACCTCCTGAAATCACGAGCTTGCCGCTCATGGCGGGCGATCCTGTAACGGACCAAATTCCCAAACCCAGGCTTACTACCGATGAACCTAAGCAACAAATAAATCCGATTTTCGTCAGACGTTTGATCATGGTTTTCCTATATCCCAGGCGACAGCACAGCAAAGCGCTTAGCCATGCAGGTCTGCCCATGGTAGTCACAGCGCGCTGTCTGTCCAGTTAAGTCAAAAGAGTTGAGCAGCAGACTCCAGCGGCTGAGCAGATCTTACTTGCGGAACCGGCAAACGGAAGGGCTTCCGTAGTTTCAGGCTCATAGCAATCTTTTCCCTTACAAATCGAAGGCCGACACGATGAGGGCATCAACTTCGCAATAGTCCTCAAATGTCAGCGCCTTACCGGCGTACAAACCTTGCAGGAACCCCCGCAGGCGAGGCACGTCGGAATGGCTATTCGCGGCGTCTTCTAAGTAAGCCTCGAGCGTTTCGAGAGCGAGCGGCTGATCTTTGAGGCATCAGGATACCTGGGCGAAAACTGCCCGCAACGCCGCAGCTTCAGCGGCACGCTTGGCATGGGGCTTGACCAGTAACGTAAGCAAATCCTCATACAATTTGCCACGCTCGATGTTCACCTGCTGCATGGCAGCCTGCTGCTCTGGTGTCTTAGGCTCTGACACGCGCTCGCTCGTATCAGTGACGCTGGCCAACACATCTAGCGCGGAACCTACAGCAGCAATGCGCGGGAGCAACGATTGGAAAGCGGCAAGCCCCGAGCCGGCGAGACCGTGGTGGTGGCCGCCGCCAGTGGGCCGGTAGGCTCGCTGGTCGGGCAGCTGGCACGTGTCGATAACCACAGCCATTTGCTTTGCCCTCTTGGGTGTTGTCCGACTGGATCGTGCCGAAATTGGCCCGTTTCTACGTCCTCGGCCCCATCGAGGGACGGGGCTTGGGTGAACGGGCGACGGGATGTTAGATTTTTCTCGGATCTGTACTATCAAATCCCGTCTTAATGACGGGCAGACGGGGCCGCCTAGTCGCCTAAAAAACCCGCTTGAGAAGCCATACACCACAGATCAGCGCTGCAGATATCACCAAGATAGCTATCAAGCCATGACCACGCATGAGCGCGCCGACGCTGTGGCTTGTAGCGCTTCGCACAATTGAGTTGGACACTTGATCAATAATGGATTCGTGTCCGTGTTCAAGCATCCGCATTGTGTCTACCCTTAACTGGATTCAAGTTTGACGCTTGCGCGACAATTTTTTAGGCTCCTGGATAGTCTTCTTCAGCTCGGCCACATGGTCACGGCCTACATCTACGCGATATCCAAGGCCACGCCCGCATACCAAACCTCACTGCCCTGGATACGCACAGCATGAGCGCGCAGCCATCGATAGCGGTCTGCATCACGACGTAGTGCTTCGGTTTCAGTCACGATCACAGGAGGCTGAGAATCGTACATAGGAAATATCTCAACATGCGTTATTTGACGCAATGACTCTTTAACGCATTGACTTTTTAACGCTGACATACGGCATGCGCAAACCAGGAGCTTTCCGAAAATTGCGATATGGCTACTGTCCGGCCCCTGCCCTGTTCATCAACTCTTCCAGGGCTTGCATGGTAATTTTCTTAACGCTTGTCCGATGATCCAAGGCGAATTGGTCTACGCGCCTTTTGAATTCGTCTGGGACACGCAGATTCATAGGCACTTCTTTTTTCGCTTCTGGCTTCTCGGTGTTATTGCCCACAACCGTTGATGGGATGTCGCTGGTCGGTGGTGTGCCTTTGCCGGATAGCCGTGCAGGCGGTTTGGGGATGGCGGCCATTGTAGACACTCCTTTTGCGTCATAACGTTAATGCGTCATTTCGTTAAATAACGCTTTCACGCATTTTGCGGCAGCGAGGCTAATCGGTCAACGATTGATTGGACCAAGCGATCTGCCTGGTCACGTAGCCCCTTATGCGTCACTTCCGTAACAGAGAAACCAGCATCATGAGCGCGTCGGTATAGAACTTTCTCGTAAAGAGTACCAGCGAGCAAATGATAGGGCGTTGCCGATAGATAGGAGCGCGCTTCGACAATTTCCTTATCGCTATCGCCGCCGCGAACCAATGCCAACGCGATACGATCTGGCGAAATTCCATGCTTATCAACCAGCCTGTTAGCCAAACGTACGGTCGGTGTTAAGTCATCCAAGCTGAGTCCGGTTGGGAGGATCATCAGGTCAACTGATTTACCCATATCGACGGTACCTGCGGTCGCTTGGGGGCCACCATCGAATATGAGCAGATCGACGTCATCCGAGCTTGATGCCTTCAGCGCTTGGCTAAAAGTGCCAAACGTTTCGACGCGGATCATCGGTTCAATACCAGCCTTGATACGGCGAAGGTTCCAGTCATGGCAAGTAGACTGGTCGATATCAAGGTCACAGATCTTTACCGCCCACCCTGCAGACGCATAAGTCGTTGCAAGAGCCCTGGCAATTGCGCTCTTGTAAACGCCGCCTTTTTGCGAAGCCGTACCGATTCGAAGTGCCATATCATCCCCAGATCCTGACGCATAATGCGTCATTGCGTTAATGCTTCATTGCGTCATTTAGTCATTTAGTCATTGCGTTAATTGACGCCACGAAGGATAACGCTGATCCACACTCTGCACAAGACAATTTAACGCAATGACGCAATGACGCAATGACGCAATCAATCTAGAGACTTGACAAGGTATTCACCTTTGTTACGCACGTTTCCTACGTCCTTGGAAACCGGAAACCACTCAAAATCCTCCACGGGCTGGCTGTAATCTCGGGCAATCTCCTTCGCTCGATCTTTGCCTAGCCCTGGCGAAATCCACTCACGCGCAAGCTCGGGAGACAGCACAACAGGCCTCCTATCATGGATATCGAGCATCCCGGAATCCGAGTTGCTGGTGATGATCAGAAAGCCCGGTGGCTCGTCCTCTGATGCACCCGGTTTGGCCTGGGCCAAGCCAGCAAAGAACATGGGCTTACGGGTTTTCAGCCGAATGAAAAACGGCTGTTTCTTCTTTTCGTCCAAGTCGTCACGGACCCATTCGTACCAGCCATCTGCGGGTATCAGCGCTCGGTGCTCTGGAAAGAGCGTTTTGTAGAACCGGCCCTTGGCAATCGTCTCAATACGCGCATTGATCGGCTGTACCACCCTGGGCTTAGGCCATGAGACTTCGCGCTTCCAGCCCCAATGAATCGGACTGATGTGCAGGCCATCGGGCTCTACGTGGATCACTTGGACGTCGGTGCTTGGGGCCACGTTGAATCGCTTGATCGGCGTCTTGTCCACTTTCGCGAACAGGTCACCCTGCGGGTCGAGCTCCTGGACGTATTCCTCCATGGACCGGGACATCACGAATCGACCACACATACAAACCTCGCTTATCGAGTTGGCTCACTGTGTATATGACCTGCGCCAGGGTCTGTAGGTCGGTCGCATATCCCGGCTACCTGGTTAGTTGGCCTTCACGGTCCACAACTGGTCGAGCCTGGTTGTGTAACTCTGGCTCATGAGCTCGCGGCGCATGGCCCAGTCAGGATTCGCCGGCACGCTCGCTGCGCGCAGGGTGCCGCGTCCCCAACGACCGTTAATTTCGTCCAGGACGCCCATCAGCTTGTTGGTGGCCACCGGCTGCAACGTGGCAAACAAATCGTCGGTGAACTCACCAGGTTGCCGCAAATCCATCAGCAGCACCTCGGCCTTGCTGTAGCGAAAGCCAGGCCTGAACAGATGGTCGATGGCCTGGACGGCGGCCTTGGTGATCAGTCGGACGTCATTGGTGGGGTAGGGCAGCTCGACCAGGATGCCATTGGCGTACTTGGCTTCGTCGGGATTGAACATGCCTGTGCGCACGCTCACGCGGATTTTCTTGCAGAGTGAATTCTGTGCCCGCAGCTTTTCGGCGGCGCGCTGGACGTAGGTGGCCACCGCCTCCTTGATCGGCTCGATCTCGGTCAGCCGTTTGCCAAACATCCGGCTACAGCAGATTTCCTGCTTCGGCGGGTCGGGGTCGTCCAGTTCCAGGCACGGTGTGCCGGCGAGCTCGCGCGCCGTTTTCTCCAACACCACGCTGAATTTCATGCGCAGCGTGCGCGCATCGGCCTTGGCCAGGTCCATGGCGGTCTGAATGCCCATGGCCTGCAAGTGCGCCTTGAGCTTGCGGCCTACACCCCACACCTCTTCAACAGCTGTGTTGCGCAGCACCCAATCGCGTTTGAAAGGATCGCAGATATCGACCACCCCCCCGGTCTGCTGCTGAAGGCGCTTGGCCGTGTGGTTGGCCAGCTTGGCCAGGGTCTTGGTTTTGGCGATGCCCACACCGACCGGGATACCGGTGCATTGCAGTATGCGAGCGCGCAGCGTGCGCCCGAGCGCATCGAGGCTGCCCGGTACGCCGGTCAGCAGCGCGAAGGCTTCGTCAATGGAGTAGATCTCCAGTGCCGGCACCATGGACTCGATCACCGACATCACGCGCTCGGAAATTTGCCCGTACAGCGCGTAATTGCTGCTGAAGGCGACGATGCCTTCCTTGCGCAGCATGTCCTTGATCTGGAAGTAGGGCGCACCCATTTTGACGAAGGGCTTGGCGTCATAGCTGCGGGCAATCACGCACCCATCGTTGTTGGAAAGGACAACGATCGGTGTCTTGGCCAGGTCGGGCCGGAACACACGCTCGCAGCTTGCGTAGAAGGAATTACAGTCGATCAGCGCAAAGACAGGCTCATGCGTAGGCATGATCGCGCACGCTGTAGCGAACCACTCCCCAGATGGCCAGCTCGTCACCTTCCAGGATGTAACGCGGCGGGTAGCCTTTGTTTTCCGACATCAGAATGACTTTGCCGCCGCTCTTGTGCAGCCGCTTGCACAGCGGCTCGGTGTTGAGCGCCGCAATCACGATGTCGCCATGCTGAGCCTCACGGCCCCGATCCACGATCACCAGGTCGCCGGAATAGATGCCGGCGCCCATCATGCTGTCGCCCTCGATCTTCACCAGGTACACATGCGGGGCTCGAATCTCGAACAGCTCGTCCAGAGAAATATGTTTTTCCAGGTGGTCAGCTGCCGGCGAAGGGAAACCTGCGGGTACCAGGTGGGAGTAAAGCGGGAGGGGCACGCCTTGTTCCTGCAAGGGGCCTATGATCGAGTACGACATGGGTGTCACCATCAACGTGTTGAAAAAAGCCCGAATACGGGCAAAAGGGTTCGTGTTCAGTCTTCTTGGGGTACGGTCCAGAACACCTGGACGTGGCCATCGTCGCGATGGGCGAGCGTGACGTTATCGGTGTCGCCCAGCTCTTCCATGATCCGGTTCCAATCGTCTGCACGATCATCGGCCAGGCGCTCCAGAGCGCGGATTTGGTCCGCTGCGCGGCGGGACTGTTGATGGCGCGCTGCAGACGCATCCCCAGCAGTTCATAGGAATCCGGTTGACGCGGTGGCGCCGCTTTCTTTGCCATTTCCATTGCCTTGATACTGTATCTATAGACAGTACTTTAGCGGATCGCTCCTTGCCGTGACACGTCTTTTGATCGATCACCGCTGGAAGGTCCAAAACGCATGCCTTCACCGAAGGCACAAGGCGTAGGTTCAGGAGCTACTGAATATCCTGAGCCCGCGCGCACACGCGCCCGGTTGAGCCCCTTGGGGCGATTTATCCGGGTCTTAGCGCCCGTAGGGTGGCCGCAGGCCAGGGCAGGGCGGCTTTATCGCCCTGGGCCGCTTAGACGGGCTCTAGCTCTATCGTAAGCTCGCCGCTGCCACGCCGTGCCGTAGGCACGAAATGCGTGGGCATTAATGCTGTATGAGGTGGTTTCACCTCGTAAAGCCCTGTTTTTACCCGAAGGGGGGAAACTGGAAGGGGTATAAAATTTCATTTAATTACAAGCTGTTCCGGGCCTCGCCGGCGCAGCGTCAAAACAAGGGTGTTTTAGGGTCAGAAACAGGCGATTTTGCAGGCAAGACGACCGCTGTAGAGCCGCCTCGGCCTGCGTTGAAAACCTCACTAAATCGCAGGCGTGACAAGGCCTCCGCGTGAGCGGATACAAAAAACAGGCAAGATCGAGTGTTACTTGGCTTTGTTGGCCAGCGAAGAAGCCAGGCGCCCGAGCGCACTCATGACGTCATTGCCAGCCCTTGCTCGGGACTGCGGCGAACGTTCTGCAGGAGACTCCAGCGGTCCCTCCTGGGACGATTCACGCGCCTCCTTGGCCTGCCAGCGCTGCCTGGCGATCTCGCGGCGCTTGAGCTCCATCGAATGCTGCTCCATTTCAGCCAGGCGCGCCTGGCCCATGTCGCGCAACTGCGCATCGCGGCGCTTCTTGGCTGACTTCTGCACGCGCTCATAGACGTAGGCCAGACCTAGGTCCTTCCAGAACAACTTGGTGAAGCGCACCAGGACACGCGTTCGCACCAGGTGCAGACCGTTGTCGTCCTTTTCGTCCAGGCGCACCCGTTCGATCCGGCGATACACGTAGCCGGCATCATCGAGCGTCTTCATCAGACGGCACAGCGCCGGCGCCGAGATGCCGGCGTCTTCCGCGATACCGCATTGGGTGTTGAGCACGTAACGGCCATTGGCGGGGTCGATGTAGCCCAGTACGCCCGTGGCCAGGTCGAGGCGAAGCAGAACCTGCTCGGCCACGCGCTCGATGGCGACGAATTTCTCCAGGCGAGTACGGCGATCACCATGGACGCCATCGAGCCGGCGCAGGAACTGCCCGCGATAGCTGACGATATTGCCCAGACGGTCAAAAGCGGTACGGATTAGGGGGTTTTTGAGCTGTTGTTCTGAGAGGCGACGGGGGGCTGCATGGCGGGCGGGCATTTGCCGGCTGGCTCGGCGCAAAGCGGAGTGAGGATCGGAAGGGGAGAGCCTCACGGCTTTTAGGCGGGTCATGCTTCACCGCCTGGACCTGATAGGCCATACAGAGCGATGAGCCGTGTCGGATTCGGTTGTTGCAGGGGAGGCAGGACATAGGCGCCAAAACGGCGCATAACCTGCGAGGGAAGCTTTTCCATAAGTCCACCATTAGGCGGTGAGCTGATGACTGTCACTTTTTTCAGCTTGCACAAAGCCGAAGTGAACGCCATAATCAGCTCACGTTTCTGTGTGTTGAACAGGTGTTCCTTGACTAAAAGGCCTGTTCAAGATTTTCCAAAAAGCCCCGGCGCCAACCGGGGCTTTTTGGTTTCTGCGATTTGGTTAAGCCACGTTGAGTGTCCCTACCAGTGTTTTCACTTCTGAGAACCCGACACGCTGTGCATCAGCGTGTACAGAATCAAGACTTCTGTAAATTTTCTGCCTATCCGACCGTGCGATGGTCATGTACGCCTGTGAACCGTCTATATGATCAACTACGAGTACCCAAGATCCCTGCTCCATAGGAGCAGGCGCGACGGTGGCTGACTTCAGAGCACCATCTAGGTAGAGCTTGCGCATAGCTGAGAGGTCCACGACCATCACTCCCCCGAATTACTTTGGTAATAACAGGGCAAGACTAACCGCTCGTGCATGATTTGGCAATTCATGCGCTCAAGGTAATCCAAATTGAGTCCGAAATAGCTCTGGATAAGCAGATTCATCCATTTCATGCCGACCAAACGTGACCTAGTGCAGGGCAGCCACTGCGTTCAAAGAGACTCCTCATCGCGGTAGCCAGGGTGGTAGTCAGCACTAAGGGACATAGCAGGTTTAGGACTTGAACTGGGTTTACTCACCGGCTTTGAACCACAGAGCAGCAATACGGCAATGACCTTGCCACCACTTTCAGAGTGGCCAGGCGCTTTGCGTGCCTGACTGGCATGAGTGGCCAGGTAGGCAAACGCACCGGTGACCGCAAACAAGCTGCCCAGCGTGAAAGCCAGGTGAACGAAGGATGTCAGCAGGTTGTTGGACAGATTGACCAGCATTTGAATCGCGTCAGTACCGGCCATGATTTACCTCATTTGATTGTGCCCGCGCTGGTCAGCACTTCCCGGGCTGGAGCATTGATGCCAGTAACGGTCACCTGGCCCAGGTGATCGCCCGTACTCACGGCCCAAGTCTGGTCTTGCCAGTACACCCAAGCCATTCCAGTCTGAATGGCCTGTACGTGCATGCCAGTCAGAGGCGATCGCACTTTGGCGGCAGGTTTACCGGCCCGTTGGTTGCTGGCCAGCGCACCCGGTCGCCCTTCCAGGAACGTGATGCGAGCCGATAGCAGGCTGTTTTGCGCCTGGGCCTCGGCCAACTGTTGCTGCAGGGTCTGCTGCGCCGCGCCTTGGGCTTTTACTGTCTCGGACAAGCGCTGGATGGCTGTTCGGTTGACCTCGGCGTACGTGCGCACCCCACCGACCATGGCTGCCACCTCGTTTTTGAACTGGCCTAGATCTGACGCAGGTACTGCTTCGTTTCGGACCGCAATCGGCCCGGCAGCGGGTGCCGGCTGTTGCTGCTCAAAGTCGTCTTGGAAGGCGAGACGATTGACCGGTGTCGTCTTGGCTGGAGCAAACAGGTACCAGCCTGCCAGACCCAAAATCAGGACAATGCCGATAAGCCAAGGCAGTGACAGGCCCATCAGGTAAGGGCGCTGCCACCACGGCGCTGTCGAGACGCGAAGGGTGGAAGGCCTTGGCTCGGCCGACAGCTTGGGCTCTACCGCTGGATTGAATTCACTCATTGTTGACTCTCCTGCAGCCTGCGCTGCGCCTGGATACGCGTCTGGGTCTGCGCACGCCATTGGTCAGGCGTTACCGGTTGAACGGGTGCTTGGCCCTGCGATTGCCCCGACGTCACCCCTTGCGCGGGAGCCGCGGACTGCACCGCTTCACCGCTACGACCAGGAGCGATCGCATCGCCGGCATAAACGCCGCGCATGAACTGAATCGCTACTACCTGTTTCGGGAACACCTTGACCTGGGTCGCGGGGGTGCGAGCGGCATCCTCGGTCAGCACTTTGGATGCCTGTCCCGCTGCGCCGCCCAAAATGGACCCGGCTACTGCGCTTGGGTCAGGCATACCTGGGCGCACGGTTTGGGTAGAAAAGCCATTGGTGAGCACCTGCGTATTGGCCTGCGAGTACATTTCGCTGATGTTGCCAATGCCGCCCAGTACCGCCGGCAGCACAATGCGCGACATGTAGCGGTGGTTCACGTCCGAGGCCACGTTGGCCAACAGGGTGTCGTCCTGCAGGGCATAGGCGTCGACCTTGTAGTTCACACCCTTGAAAGCCATTTCGGTGAAGTGGATAACCACCCCATCGCCAGCCAATCGAGCCCCTTCAGGCGCTTTTAGCACCGCGCCGGCATACGCACCGGATAGCTTGCCCAGCACCGGCGTGGTGCTGTTATCCGAGTCGATACCCACATCAATAATCCCAGGCCCGCGCCAGTAGGGCGGTACCACCTCAACCGGGGAGTAGGGTTCGGCGCCGTTTTTCATCGACGCCGTTTGAGCCTTGGCCCCACCTGGTAGCGTTTCGCTCCACTGGTCGTAGCCTCCAGCGGAGCCCGTGGTACCGCCTGGTCCGCTGGCTCCCCCGCCTAGGACCTGGGCAACGACCAGGCCAGTGCTCGGCTGTTCGGGCGTCACGTCTGGGTTGATGCGATTGAGCAGCTTCGTCAATGCATCCTGACGCGGGTCTTTCTTGCCAGATTCTTTCTCCGAATCTGCCGGCCGACTGTTGCTGCGCCTCGCCGTAGGCGCAACCTGAGGAACAGGCTTGGCCACGGATGCAGGCTGCATCACGGTCGTTTGCTCCATGGGCATGCTGGCAATAAAGCTGCTGTTTTCGCTTTTGGCGGTGCTGGCCCCTTCCTGGTTGTATTGCTTGAGCAGGTCGCGATAGGCCTGGCTTTCCGGGGACTGACTTTGCGCAGCCCCGGCGACCCGCACAATGTCGACCTTCGATTGCGCCGGCGCAGGCTTGGCCAGCCATCCCCACAGAAAGTAGCCCCCGCCTATTACTGCCACCAGTACGCCACCGACCAGCCCTACGGTGAGTCGTATGTCGCGTTTGGCATCGTTTTCATTGGCCATGATGGTTACTCCAAGGCGACGTTGAGGGCCGCTGTGTGGCCCATGACCGAGAACGACACATAAGGCGTCACCGGGAGTTTCCAGAGGTGCGTGCCGTCTGCAGACGACAGGGTGGATTCGAACTCGTCACGGATATCAGCACGGGTGCGGATATAGAGGTCATCCCCCATCTGCCACACGGTGGTGTCGGGCACCGCGCCGGTGGTTTTGAGCTGCTTGGCTTCCTTGGGCGGTATACCGTCCAGAAAGGCCTGCAGCACGCCGTCATGCAAACCGATCCGTGCCTCTGGAGCCGCCCCGGGCTGTGCACCTGGGCCACGCCGAGGGATGCGCATGTCCAGGCGACTGTCCACGGTCCAGGTCGTGGCTTGCGAATCCGATTCCCCACTGCTGACGTTGAGCACGATCGGTACCGCCAGCCCTTCCATGTAAACGGTGACGTTGCCACTGGCATACGGCTTTTTGGCCTCCAGCACGAGAATCGGGCTGTTGGGCACGTAATACGCCGTAATGTCCGAGTTGCCGCTGATCGGCGCGGCTCCAAGCTTCCAAGGTGCGCCGGTGCTATCCATAAACGTCAACGAGCTGGGGTAATTCACTGCCGTACGAATCAGCGGCAAGCTAGCCCCAGGCGACAGATTCACGGTCTGCGCGCTGATCCTGGGCACGATGGTGACCTGTGGGGCAATCATGGCCTTGTTGATTTCTCCAGCCTGGCCGCGTAACAGGCGAATCTCTTGGGGTGTCAGCGGAGAAATGCTGTCCTGGGCCTGCTGGAACAGATCGGACTGCGGCGGCGGGAGGGGATCATTACCTGATTGGGTCGAGGCAGAACCTGCTGCCCCCTGTGCCGGCGTGCTCGATCGCTGTGCTGCTGGGTTGGGGGTCGTACCCACCCCTGTAGCCCAGCCAGTAGGCGCCGCGCTGTTATTAGATGCTGATGCAGCGGGAGCCGATGCTGACGGTTGAGCCGGCGCCGCTGACGGACTGACAGCATCATCCGCCCAGGCGTAGCCGCCTGCTGCTAGCCATAAGGCCAGCGCAATTGAGGTTTTCATGGGTTTTTCCTGTGTAGCGGCGCCGAGATAAAGCTAAGGAGCCTTAGTTGGCATTGGTGGTAATGACCTGGGTGACTTCCAGCCCGGCGTTTTTCACGCGTACATCCGTCTGTTGGATGCGCTGCGTGAAGATGAAGCGCTGAGGCGGGCTGCTGGACTGCTGTCCGTCCAGTTTCAAGGTCACGGGATACTGGAACTCCCACGCATATTTATCTCCAAGCTTCCCGCGACTGCGAATGACCCCAGGACCCACATCGACTGAGAGGTTCATGCGTTGATCTTTGACTGCCTTGAGCACGTTCGAGGTGGCCAGCGCTTTGTAGTAGTCCTCGAAACCGACCTCCGAATAGCGCTCGCCCAGCTGGGTCATTTGATCGCGGTAGTGGACGAAGTCCAGGGTGAAGCTTTCCCGGATAGTGTCGGCTCCGAAGGCCGATACATCGCTTTGGCTGTGCCCGGGCTTATCGGTGGGAATGACCTTGGTCACTCGGCCACCTTCGGTCGCGAAGTACTTCACGTCAGGATGAGCAACCACCCAACCTAAATAGCCGTTCACACACACCGATAGCACCAATGCCGGGGCCGTCCAGAGCAGCGCGGTGAGGCACCGATGGGCAAACGCAGCGCCCAAAGCCCGGTCGCGCTGCAGCTGCAAGGCGTGCTCGAAAGCGTGTTGCTCTTCTTTGGTGGGCAGGTTTGCATCTACGACGCGGCCGTCCAAAGGCGCGTCCAGGGATGATTCGACCTGCAATACCTTTTCTGATGGCTGGATCACAATGAACCCCCTATCGACTGCCAAGGATCGATAGTGCTGGGAATATAGCTATTCACCTTACCGATCGCCGCTTGGCAAATTTGGTCGGCCACCTTATTCATCAGATCTTGCAGGCTCGGAAACGAGGGCAAGCTGATATTGGTGGTTCTGATACGGGCCAAGCAGTTCTCAAGCTCGTCGGAAACGCTGCGCTCGCGCTCGGCCCACGCATCCGACGCCTTCTTAGCCTGCTCATACCCTGTTTGGCTGCCGACGCTGGCCGCCTGGCCAGACCGGCACACTGCTGCGCTCCCTACAACGGGCAGGCAGCACACAGCCATCAGCAGTGCACCGCACATGCTTTTCATCATGATGAGTTCCTTTGCTGTTTGTGTTTTACGCCGGACGTGGGTCGTTCGGCTGTACTGACGGTGCCGCTGTAGGTGCTGACTTTGGGAGGACGTTGTCCTCCTTCCAGCGTTGGTCAAAGCCCAGCCGGGCATGCAACGCGGGAGGTACGCTTGCAGGGGCATCGAGCTTGCCGATGCGCACTGCGTTGTCACCGTCGAGTTTGAAAGCAATGTTCTCGCGTGCGACGGGCTCGCCACCCGACCGGTTTATGCCGTTGCCCGTGCCGATGGGCGACATACCTTCCGGGGTGATGGCGTTGAACACCATCGGCGGGGCGTCATCGCGACCGGGCAGGCTCACAAGCACATGTTGAAACTGATTACCTTGCCGCGCTACACCCTGCAGATATGGCCCGTCACCCCGCACCAGGTACATGTCCAGGTGCCCTTCCTTGGTCCAACTGCTGATAACGGGTTCCCCTGCCGTGTTCTTGGGATCTATCGGCGGCCGTGGGGCCGACAACTCATCCCCGGCTTTGGCGCTGCCCTCTCCGTTGGGTGTCAGCCAGTACAGGCCATCACGCGGAGGGGTTGGCATGACAACGTCGACTCCCAGGTGAGCAATCAATGCCTGCTGCACGACGGCAAAGCGTCCCGCGTCATAGGCGGTCAGCTTTACGCCTTCGTCCTGGCCGGTACGTACCATGGGGCTGCCTGATACCGTCAGCGCCCATTGGTTTCGGTGTGCCTCCTTGTCATCAAAGCCCAACGTCACACCCTGCTTATCTTTACGCGGAACCTTGACGGTCACCGGCTCTTTGCCCAGCCACTGCAGGGTGACCATCTTGCCGGGCTGCACGCGCGTATCGCGTAGTAGTCCTGCCAGCTCTTTGCCCCAAAAGGTCTGCACCCCCGTCTTGGTACGCAGCTTTATATAGGTGCTTTCCGCGTTGCTCACTTCAAAACGAAACGGGGCTTGCCCGCTGGCCAGTACCTTGCCTTGAACTCCATCTTTAGCTGCCTGAAAAGGCTGATGAATGGCCGGCGATATTTTTTGATTCGCCGGCGATTCGACGCTTGTAGGCTCGATCGATCGATTGGGTGCCTGTGTCAACTGATCAATATTGATGGCTTCTAACGGTTGCCCAGACGGCTTAGGCGCACCATGAGGCAGATCTGGTGCCTCTAGTGGCTGATAAGCCGATAACGGCGCTGTAAACGTCGCCTGACTAGCCGGCTCAGGCGCTGCCCGCTGCGATTGCTGTGTCGCAGGAACGCTTTCCATAGGGGCCGGTACTCGGCTGTCGTAGGCCGGAGGCGCTACACCCACAACCGCATCCGGTATAACCGGCGGCGCATTGAGCGCGTTACGCGCATCATCCAGTTGCGCTTGCTGTACCGGGTTTTTCATCTCCACATTGATCTGGTGATGGGCGATCAACTCGATGGCTTTGGCCTTGAATTCATCGCTGCCGGTGAGCTCGATGCGACCACGGTAGTACTGGGCTGCAGTCAACAGGGCTGCGATTACCTTTTCATCGCTTTGACTAGCACCGGAGGCCATTTCCAGGCGGTTGCCGTGGTCGACGAAAGCAGCTTCGCCATCGAGCTTGTAAAGCACGGCGGTATCGCCTTGCTTTTCCCAGGACAGCCGGGCTAACAGGGCATCCTTGTCGATGTTGCTGGCCTGCGGCACTTCTTCGGTGCCTCTTGGCCGTGGAGCGCCAAGAACAATGCCGTCGACAGCCGCCTCTGCCGGTTGCTCACCAGCCATGGCTGGCTGCTTAGGCTTTGGCACGTCTTGATCATTCGGTGCTGCAGGTGCTTCTGGCTCGGCAGTCTTTGAAGGTGCTACGTTCAGTTGCTGCAGGGCCGCTGCTGGCAAAAACTGCCCAGTGGTATTGGCCGCTTCCGATTGTTCTGCGAGGCGCGCGTTTGACTGCACGGCAGACGGTTGTGCCAGTGGCTCAGTGACCATTGCTGGGCTGGCTACTGGTTCGGCCTGTACAGGCGCTTGCGATGCTTGGATAACAGGTGCGGCCTCGACGACCAACGCCGCTTGCTGCACTACTGCGGGCTGCTCGGGCAACCCGGAGCCAGCCACCGGTCCGGCCTGCACAGCCGCTTGCGATGCCTGAATAACAGGTGCTGCCTCGGCTACCGGCGCCGGTTGCTGCACTGCTGCGGGTCCTTGCTCGGCCAATACAGGGCTGGCCACCGGATCTGTACGCACGTCAGCAGGTGCCGCTGGAAGCTCTACGTTGCTCAGTTCTAAAGCCGGGCGCGGCTCATCCGTTGGTGTGTTCAAAGGCACTGATGACACTGCCAATTCGATTGCCTGGGCATACACCGGCGCCGCTTTGGAGTTGTCAGCGATGACCTCGGACGCGTATTCGCGAAGCGAGCTCGCCTGAATTTGGCCGAGGTCTTGAGTATCCATCTTGGCCCACACGCGGACATCATCCGGCGTAACAGCTGGTTCTACACCTGGCTTGACCGATGGGGCAGTGGTATCAACATAAGCTTCTGCGCGGGCATCAATCGCCCCGGTCGCACGCAGTTCAACTGGATCAAATTGCTGGGAGTGGAACGCCGAATGATCACTGACGCTTTGATGCAGGGCCGAGTTGGCGAGCTGGACGACAATTCCGGGTTTTTCCTTGGCGACTTCCACAATGTAGTCGGCCCGCTCCTGCACCCTGGATTCAACCTCAAGCGGATCGATCGGCGCCGACCTGGCCAAAGGTGCGAGACCTTCCGAACTCAATCGTGCCGCTGCCTGTTCGGTGATCCACACGTCACGATTTTTGGCCAAATCGCCTACTGCTGACGGGTTGCCCTTGCCAACATCGATCGACCATTCACCCACGTTTTGTAGCAACGATCGGTGTTTATCAAGTGAACCCGTGTCGGCATAGCCCCGGTATTCAGCGTTATCCAACTCCTTGAGTGCGCGGTTGATGTTGGTGATTTGTTCTTGTTTATCACCGGCGCCCAAAATGCCGGCCGTTGCAGCCAGGCGCTGACCAAACGATTTGTCTTTGCTTTCCTCAAGCACTTGTTGCTTGAGGCTGCTCTTTTCGGCCAACAGACCGCTGCGCAGCTTCTCCTGGACCTGCGCGCCGATGTTGGCTTGCTGGGAAAGAAACTCAACCTGCAGGTTTTCCCATTGTTTCTCCAGCACCCGACGAAGGGCCGGGGTTAGCTCAACTTGAGCTGCTGCACTTGGCTTTTGATCTTCTGGCATGGTTTTCACCCTTAAATCATCAATCACGATGGGCAACACCTGCTCGCGCAGAGCATCAAGGCCCCGTGACAGGTGAAGGTCGTTGAAGTCGGTCAGGCCTTGGGCTTTCTCGGCGACATTGAACGCGGGATACAGCACATGACCGCCCACGGCTTCAGCCGCCGCAGTGGCCATCAGCAGCCCCTTGTTCTCGTCTTTGGCGTGGTCAAAGTCAGCGAGAAATACGTGCCGGCTCTGTGGAAACTGTTCGTGCAGTACCTTGGCGACGGCAACCATGTTGCCGGCGTCGATCGTCATGACCACCGGGTGGCCGGTACCTAGGTTCAAGCTGCGCGCCGTGGCATAACCCTCGGCGTACAGCACAGGTTGGCCTGGCTCCAGGGCGCCGCCGACGACCAGGAAATGCCCCTGCTTGGGAGCGTCCTTGAACAGGAATTTTTCCCCCTCCGGGGGGATGTACTGCAACGTCTTGAACGCACCCGAGGCATTAAAAAACGGCACCACCAGGGCGCCGTTTCGAGTTTCGCGAAGTTCGGGCGTCGGGGTGATTCCCTTACGCACCAGGTACGGGTGCGCAGGATCAGCGGCAGGTAAGCGGTCGTACAGTCTCAAGGCCGCTTGTGTCTGTGCGGCATAGGTGGCGGCTCGATCGCGTGCTGTATCTTCCTGGGCCTGCTTGGCGCCGGCACGGATATGCAGGCGAGTAATCGGATCTGACTCACCTCCGGTTGCAGACCAGTTGGTAACGTCCTTCGCCGTCTCTGCCCGGTGATAGTTGATGAACCACCCACCAGGGCGACGATCGAGAAAACCCCTATAGACGCCGCTTTGCTTGCCCTTCTTGTCCTCGACCGTCGACACTCGGTGCCGCTGGCCGTCCATGATGGGCATCCCCTGGATGACCAGGCCGGCCTGAGTGAGAACGTCGCGAAATTCAGACTCCGCATCCCCTCCCCCAGCGCGGCGACTTGGGTCCGGTAGCCATTCGCGGATGCGGTCCAGGTCGCAACCAGGCCGGGCGTACCAGAGGTTCGCCTCTTTATCCCAGGCAATGGCCGACTTGCCGTTCTCCAGAAGCCCTGCAGCGTTTCGAACATCCTCGCGTGCGTCAGGGTGTACAGCCAGCCAGACCGGGTGATCAGCCACCCGAGGCGTTTTAGGCGTATTCATGAAAGGCACCTCCTTAATTGGGCGGCTTCAACCTGGCGAAAGTCATTTTTACTCACCCTCGGTGAATCGCCGATACCACCAGGGACGGCCCGAGAGGCGCTTCCCGCGCATCAGGTAAGCCACCCGCACCACCAGGACCTTGAGGGTCCAGCCGAAGAACGAAAGCAGCCGAAAGCCGCCGATGATGGCGGTGATGACATAGATCGTGTTCAGCGACGGAAAGCGAAACCAGCCCAGGTACAACAGGAACAGCGGGGCCGGAATGCCATACACATTGAGAAGGCGAGAGGCGTTGCGCCAGTAGCCCGGTTGTAGTTGCTGGTCAGACATGGGTAACTCCTACAGTTTGTGTTCCCCCTTGTTGGCCGGCGCCAGGTCCGGAAACTCGACCAGCAGGCCCTTGTTTCCCATAGCAATGTGCTTGGCCACCGCCAGGGCGATGTGCTCACGCACAACCCCGGTGGAAACGAAATACATGGCCCAGGCTTGATCCGGCGAGCAGTGGCCAATCTGTTCTTCGATATCCCGATAGGCTTGGCAACCGTCAGGATCTGCACAGCTTTGCTGATGCTCATGACACATGGTTTCTCTCCACGGGGCAGTGCCTCAATTCGTGCGCTGTTCTAGCTCTCGCAGCTGAGAGGCGGACATCGCCACCAGTAATTCACGTCGATCGATGCGCCCGGCCTGGTACATACGCCAGGCCTGATCGGCAAAGCGTCGTTGCTCCAGACGAATGATGTCGTCGATATGCCGGCCCCATTGGGTGTAGGGCATGCTGCCCAGCTTGGCGCGTAGTGCATCATCGAAAATGATGTACTCGCGTACTGCCTGGCGTTTGCCGTCCGTAGTTCGCAGCAGCTTTTGCACGATGACGTACTGCAGGACATTCAACATGTCGCTGGCTGCCGCTTCGCGCATTTCCGAGGGCACCATGGTCAGGCATCGCGGAATTGCCTCCCCAGGTGAGTGGATATGCAAAGTGCTGAGACACAAGTGGCCTACCTGCCCCGCCAAAAGAGCAGCCTGCAAGGTCTCCAAATCCCGCATTTCACCCACCCCGATGATGGATGGAGCCCTACGCAGGTCTGCCCGAATGCCTTCGGCATAGGTGCCCACGTCTCGAATGATCTGTAGCTGCGTCGGAAGCAATACATCCCCGGAACGCCCTAAAACGAATTCGATCGGATCTTCAATGGTTGTCACCTTACGATCAGGATCGTTATCCAGGCAGTAGCGGTAAATGGCTGCGAGCTGCGTGCTTTTGCCTGATCCCGTGATACCACCAATAAGGCCCAGGCCATTAGGCGGTAGCAAGGCTTCGAACAGCTCCTCTTCCAAGCCCATTTTGGTAAGGTCGGGGATATCAGAGGGAATAATCCGCATCGTCAGCGCGACTGTGGTATCCAGACGCCCTGCGGTTGCCTGCACAAAGTTGCAACGAAAGCGCAGCCGCTCGCCACGCTCCAGACCGTACCGCTGCTTGATATCGCCATCCAACTGCATAGCTCGGTCCAATGGACGGCCACCACGCACCGTAGAGCGCAGCTCTGGATTGAACAGCTCATCGAGCAGCTTGGACCAGGTATCGTCAGCCAGGACAAAAGGGCTGGCCTGACGCAAGCGGCCTTGGTGGCCGACTACCAGGTGATTACCGCCCTGGATGTGAATATCGCTAACCGATTGGCGAGCGCACCAGACAAAAAAGTACTGCAGACTTTCGGCGTTCAACCCGTCCTCAAAAGCGTATGGGGAAAAATCTACAGTCTGAGTCATGGTTGCACCCTACGAATCACCGGCTGCCACTGGGTTTTATCAGGGATAAACCCGGCGTTTTCCTTGAGGTCACGAACCCGATCACCCGTGGTCAGCTTCTGCCGATCGCCGGTGACAGTCTGCTGTTGCTCGGTGACCACCGGCGCCGTGATGAAGCCTTGGCGCAGCAGCTGCGAATACAGCAGCATGCCGCGATAGTCGCGGGTGAGCCGGTTGAAATTGGCGTCCAGGGTTTGATCGGCACTTTCACGCCCTTCCCCCCAGCCCTTGCGTACGGCTGCTTGCCAGAGCGCTTTTTGAACCTTGTTTTCCGGCGTGATGGATACGGTGTCATCGACACCTCCCGACGACAGGCCGGCCATCAACCAGGTACGCCAGGACGGCGGGTTGCTGACAAACCGCTCGGGAACGATGATTTCGTAAACATGGCTGGCCGTGCGGATCTGCCGAGGCGTGATGTGAGCCACGTCGACGGCCTCATCGATCACTGGCGGTAGCCAGCCCTCGCGGCTGATCAGCGTTCTGAAGTCATAAAGGCTATCAAGGCGCTCGATCTGCCCATCCAACGCCTGGCGTAGCTCCCAGGCTCGTTCGGCCTTACCTCCGCGGAAGCCGATGTTGCGTCCCGATTCCTCCAGCAGCTGCCGGCGGGACTCGGTCACATCCGAAGACGGCGGATCAGCGGGCACCAGGTAGCTTTCCAACGGTGCCGGGGTATCCGGTGTCGTGGCGGAAGGGGTATGCGCACACCCCTGTAATCCCTGCAGCAGCACAAGCGTCAGAATGGATTTTCTCAAGGCCGGCCTCCTGCCTTCTTCGCAGGCTCTGCCTGTGCAAAGGCCAAGGTAAGTTGTCCTGGAAGCTGAGTCAGCGTGGCACGCCAGGCTGTCTGCATCTCGATTAGGCGCAACAGGTTGGAATAGGTGATGCCGTTGACCTTCAGGTTCACGGGCAGTGGTAGGCGCACACCGGTCCAGACGAAACGCTGCCCGCGCTGAGTAGCCAGGTGGGACAGCAGTTCGACGGCATCACCGCTCCAGTCCACGGCGACCAAATCGCCCTGAGCCCGGATAGTGTCAGCCGGTAAGGTCGAACGAGTGTTGATCGCGCCTTCCATCCACAGCGTTTCCTGCTGCAGGGCAACCCGGGTAACCACCGGTGACGCCCTAGCGACGGGCACTGGAGGCGCGGGAGGCGCTGGGGGTTTGTCACAGAAACTCTGGCAGCCGGACAGCAGCAAAGCCGCCGCCGAGGCAGCCCAAAGAGAATATTTCATGATGTTCTCCTGACACCCCGAACGGGGCGCAGTCGTTAACGGATAGCGAGGCGGGCCGGGGTAGCGCCCAATGCTTTGAGGCCGTTGTAGACGTCGCGCACTGCCTGCGCGTAATCCAGACGCCGTTGTTCTTGGCGTGCTGATGGGTGGAAACCCGCGTTGTACGAGCCAAGACAACGCCAGGTATTGCCGCAAACGCGCAGATGCTGAGCCAGGACCCAGGCCCCTGCCTGCACATTCAGACAAGCGTTGGTGAGCAAGTCTTCGGGACGCTTGATCACTCCCATACTGATCAACCGATTCACATTTTTGGTACTGATCTGCATGAGGCCGTAATCACGACTGAGCACGTTGCCGTCCGCATCGCGGTTAACGTTTACAGCACCAGGGCGCAGGTTACTCTCCTGTATGCCCATCGCTTGAAGCAGCACCGGGTCAACCCGATAGCGCTGGCCGGCCTCCTGAAAACAAAACGCGGAGGCCTGGAGCGGTATCGACAACGCAATAACGAGCCATAGCCAGCGCATGTCTAGCCTCCAGGAATAGGCACGGGCCTAGCAGAGGTTTGGTCAGCGGAAGGCTTTGACTTGGCAGGGCTGATAACCGGAGCCGAAACAGGTGTGAATGATCGAGCAGCGCTGGTCTGATGCAAACGGGTTTGCGCCAGGCTGATCAAGGCCACGCTATCCACGATCTCCTTATCTACCAACTGTCCTGCAGGTACCTGGGTGGCCTTCGGTACCTGGTGACTGCACCCGACCAGACCCAGGATGAGGACGGACGAAAGAAGCATTTTGTGCATTACAGCCTCCCTGTCGACTACCGTTTGGAGTCATCGATCAGCTTCTGTACGGCCAGTTCGAGAAAGTTATCGATCAGGTAACGGCACATATCCGAAGGCGAGATTTGCCTGGATCGACCGGTTTCGTAACTCACCCGGGTTGCCGCCTTATTCAGTGCATCGACCCTGACGGGCTGGACATAGACACTGGAAGTTTTCTTTGGGGCTTCATCTAGTGATGGGGCCATGGGGACTCCTACAGGTAATGGATACGCAAAAAAACGCCAGGCAGCTGCCTGGCGGGTGGGAAAAGAGAAATTCTGTGAGAGGACAATGCCTACAGGGCATGCACCGCTGTATAGCAAAGCGTACGCGACTGGCTGACGAGCCGTTCCAGAGCTGCACCCTGTTGCAAAAGCGCATGGAAGGCGGCCTTACGACCAGCTTCAGAACGCATGTTGATGATCGAATGCAGTGACCTTTCAAGGTCAGTAGGCAGATTGCGGTAATCGATGCTCTCAAGGGTACGGTCGGTTCGTACCAAGGCGTCCTTGAGCTTTTCAACGACTTCGTCTTGCAGAATGCAGGGCTGACCGCCGAAACGGACAAAGCCATGAGCGCCATTTAAGGCCGTGATAGCTGTGGTGTGAACGACTTGAGGATCGAAGTGCAGCAACAGGTAGCCAGGAAACAGTGCGACTTGGCGACTCACATATGAGGGCCTGTCGGTGCGCTTTCGCAAACTGTTACGGTGGAGCGGGAGCACGGCAACATCTAGTGCTTCGATCATGCCAATAAGTGACTGATAGATAACAGGATTGTGCATCAGTACGTACCAGTTCCGCATAGTCAATACCTCTGCGTCGGGCGCTCTTTCGAATTCCCAAACCGCTGAGCGCAGGGGAAAAAGGAGAAGCAACGAACAAAATATCTTCCGTCACGAGCACAAGCGGGCAATGACGGCGGACGGGTTTCTGAGAGACAAAATAAATCGAACAGCGAAAATAGTAAACACAATTGTATAAATTAGGTTAGTTTTTACCTTTTACAGAGCGCAACCTTATGAAAATATTGATTTTTTATGGAGAGACCCCGTGGACACTCTCCGCACCGTGATAGGCGGAAAAATCAAAACCCTGCGGAAATCGCAAAACATGAGCCAGGCAGATTTAGCTGACCTGATTGGTTGCGATTCCCCATTGATTAGCCGCTACGAGAGAGGCATTAACCTCCCTGGAATCGATCAGCTGATAAGGATCGCTGAGGTATTCCAGATAGCCCCAGGTGAGCTACTACCAGGTGGGCAGGATGTCGAACGAGCCCACCTGATGGCTCTCAGGGCTGAGATAGCCGAACTGGTAGCCGTACACGATGCATCGGCATCTTCATTGAAAGAAGTCGTGAAACTGCTGACGAAATTCAATGCAGAGAAAAACCTGCCGAAGGGCTGATGGGACGCGCAATGCGTTCGATCACGACGAGAAGAAAGGTCGCCTGCAACCCTACACCGACGACGACCGAAAGCCGTATCTCGGGTAGGAGTGAGAGAAGATGAAACAAGAAAAACCAGTTCGCTATACATCATAAATCCATTTAAAACCAAGTGAAAATCCATTCAATATTCTGGGTTAAGAAATGGCTTAACCGGTATTGCTAGATCACGCGTCGATCACGATACACATCGTCGATTTCTGCGTAACAAAATAAATTCATGACTAAAAAATGTAAACCATTTTCTGACGCAAATGGCTAGATGAGACTAAATCTCAACGTAACCCATTGATTTAATGGTATTTAATCAAGATGAAACGTTACAGCCCATAGGATCCATCTGTGTGTTCTGGTCGATACATCAAGTCGAAGACTACCTGACTGACCATATGAGAGATGGATGGTTGAACATGATAACCGTTTATCAGTTCAGGCTAGATAACCCGATAGGCATGTGTTAGATCGCGCGAATAAAGATACTAATGGCCATGGATTAGCGTGGGAAGGATGGCATTTAACAAGTGTGAGCCGTCATATTCTAAAACATGACATTAAGAATCGAACGTGTAAGCCCGAACGGATGGATTAATTAGCGATGATAACTCCCCCATTGGTGGAATTATCATCAGCTGCGGGATAGCCAACTGGGTCAGAATCTAAGCCCCAGGAACAGGATGGGGATTTTGTTCAGGCTGGTTATCATCAAATCGTTCAAGTTGCCGGCTAGATCTTGCATCAGGCGAAACACCAGAATTCTGCGAATGCAGGTAGTCCTGCTCTAATCTTGTGTAGAGTGCAGCCTGATAGACATCAGTTACGCGGAAGAAGTTATCTTCAGCTGAATGATTGATCCTGCACCCAGCTTCCAACACTCGATGCACGAAATGGTCGTCACCTAGTATCTCAGCGTGCTCACCACTTTTAGTGGTGACCAGGTCGGCCGCTAACAGATAGTTGGCAGACTGGTCATAGTCCTCAAATCCTGGTTGGACTTGGAGAACGTCGCCACGGTCCACCACACCCACGACACCATCACGTAGGTATTCGATCGTGCCGTCTCGGAATAGATGAGACGTATGACTAGAGACGTCATAGACGCGTGAATCATCGGCTTTGCTCAGTCGAATAGCGCAGTCTTCTTCCCCTTCCAGAGATCGATTATTACGCTTCTCACGGTACACAAAACCACGCAACTGACTGACTGCTGCAGTGTCGCCTGCGAGTGCTTCTTGCTCAACCCAAGCGCGATAGTTCATAGGACGAAGTAAACCTTTCTCTGCAAGCGTCTGGCGCTCTTCTCGCAGCTCAATGCGCAGCGCGGCCATAGCCTTCATACGCTCGAATTCAGCAACCCTGTACATGAGTTTGCGAAGCAGAGGATCGCTATGCGAGCGCTTCACATCCGCTTTCATATCCTGGTAAAGCACAGCCACATGCTGCCTGCGACGCGTCGCATCCAAGTCTGGCTTCACCCAACCGGCGCGATAGGCCTGGTACCTCTGCTTCAATGCCTCACGTGCGTCCGCGCGAGCTTCACGGCGCTCGGCACGCACACCTTTATCCCTAACCTCATAGGCTGGCTGATAGGTTTTGAAAATGCCATAGCTGGACTCAAATGGATCGTCAGATTCAAACCTTGGCGGCCCTTGGTAGGCGCCATGCTTTGACTCCATCCGGGCTTTGGTGAGTGATGGATGAATTGACGATGCTTTGACTTCTGTCTCTTCGGGTCGGGTGTAATCATAGATCACCAAACCGTTACCTTTTTCACGAAGGCCCAAGCCCTTTTCGTGCAAGAGAACATGAACGAATTCCCAGCTTAGCTGGCCATTTTTAATGGTCTCATTGATCTCATTTCGAACCGTCTCAACGGCATAGTGGAACAGGCTTTCTCTGTTGGAAAAGATCTGACGCTTGGCGGCCCCTTGCGGAGCACTCGGGTAGCGCAGACCTGGACGAACCAGATGATTATCCGCGTTGAGCTGCCAAGGCCCATTGTCCACCTGGAAGCCGTAATGACGTTCAAGGACGCGCATGCTTTTCTGCAAAACCTCGACGTCCTTCCACATGTTGACAGCTTTATAAGTGAGCGGATTTACCCGGTTAACAGCGACATGTGCGTGCACATTGTCCGTGTCGCGATGAATCGCAGTGACGTACTGATGGGAATCCAAACCCAGCTGTTTTAAAGCGTAGCGTGCAGAGTCGAACGCCTGCGCGTCGGTCGGCTTATCTTCCTCCCGCCACGAAATGATGAAGTGGTAGACCGGATCTTTGATATGGCGATTTTGAGCCGCAACCATGTTCATTTCAGCTGCAGCAGTTTCCAGCGAAAATGCATTGGTCTCGCAAGCGACATCGCCAGCGAGAACACGCTGGCGACCATCAGGAAATTCTTCAAGTACACGTACAGGTGCGTCATCGGAACCGCTGCGATCGATGTAATCAACCAGCCGATCAAAGCTCGCTTTTTTGGTTGAAGAACGAGGAGCATCGGGCTCGTCAGTCACAACATCACCAGCAGAAGGCTTGTCCTCACGTTGACTCAGATAGCTCACCAGCTTCAAAAAGCTGGAGCCTCCGTCTCTACGTTTCTTGGGGACAATGACATTCATAATTGGGCTACCGGTTCACTGGGACTTGATCAAGATCTAGGGCAATGATTGCTTTCTTCACCTCCACCAGGACCTCAGAGAACTGACGGCTAAGCTCGGTCGTCATGCCGTCCTGCATCTGGTTATAGAGGTGCTTTTGCAAACCACCCAAGCGAAGCAGTTCACTCATCAGCTTGGTGTCCGTGCGCGTCATGATCTTTCGGTTGAGCGCGGACCTGCGCAACAGATCCGAGGTACTAATACCCGCGGCTTGTGCTTTGGCTTTCAGGATATTGGCTTCGTCCTCGGTACACCGAAGATTCAGAACTTTATCCCTCTGACGCGCTTCACTTTTCGACATGACCAACACCTATGACGCATAGCGGGGTATCGGGGCGCAGCCCTGATCAGGGTTTTGTGTGGATCGACTGCGTGCAGGCGGTACATACAAAACATTTCATGTCCTAATATTACGACGTATTCCAACCAAAGGCCAGGGAACCTGCCCTGGAGCCGCACGTCCAGGGCTAAAAACAGGCGTCGGTGAGGGTCGGTGTCGAAGGCGGCGCACGGCGGGAATTTTCTGCCGCCGTCCAGTTCGTGGCGGCCTGGCTGTAAAGGCCATCGCGGCCAATAGCACGGCCCACCTGGCCGCATTGGCAGCCGAGCGTTGAGGGCGTCGCTTTTTGAGAAAATCCTGATAACCTGATTGAGAATTCAAACCGATACGCGCCCCCTGCTGGGCGACTTACTTCAAGCCCATAAAGGTGCAGTGCAGCCATGGCAAAACAAACGTTCACCCAAGCCGAACTCGATCAGGCCCGACAAGCTCTAGAGGATCTGCCAGACCTAAGCCGGCAAAAGATCAGCCAAGCGGATATGCTGGCATCGCTTAAGGAGCAGATTGTTTTGCTCTCCAGCAGCAAGGGCTATTCAGTGGCTGAGATCAAAGCGGCTTTGGCGAGCGTTGGTGTGACCGTAACCACAAAAGCCATTAGCGATATGGTGGCGACTCGCAAGCGGGCGCAAGGTCGAAAGAAAGCCGAAACCGGCAAGACCGATTCGCCAGAAACCTGATATTCTCCAGGCGAAAAAAAAACCCCATCCTTGGGTTTTTTTCATTCAGCATGAACCGCTATGCGATTTTTTCGTTCTCTTGCGCGGCAACGGCTGCGAGGTCAATTTTTACAGATTTGCATTTGCTGTCTGTCACAATGAAAACGCAAGCCGTGTCGGGTTCTCCTTGCGCTATCCGACTTTGAAAATATTGCTGCGCAATCAATTTTGCCGCGTCTACGGGATTGTCTGCGTCTTCGGTGTACATGGTCCAGGTGACTACATGCGGCGACATAATGTTTCCTCTGGTTAATCCCTACCATGGAACAGCCCAGGCGCTTCAAGCGCCTGGACCGTGGTTTAAGCTGCTTGCTGCGCTGACTGCATGGCTTGAGCCAATACCCACAGAGCGCGGTTCAATTTGACGTCCTGGTCAATGCCGTTAACGCCTCGGGTTGTGGTCCGGCGGCCTTGCTTGTTACGACCGCTCAAACCGCCTTTGATTGTGTTTTCCTGGACGCGGTTAAACGTGGTCCAAAGGTCACTGCTGCGATCTTCCCGACGGCGCGGCATGAGCAACTGTGTTGCCGTGACTGGGGCCGGACCATCAACCGGATCGTAGCGATAAGCAAGCGCGGCCATGGCGAGCGCTTCCTGTTCGTAGGGGCGCAGTTGCTGCCCTTTCATATCGGCCAGGTGGTGGTCGATTTGCTCGAACTGGCGCAACACTTCATAGGCACCCTCGATCACGTCGTCTATCACGTCCTCACGGCCGCTGTGACGCACTTTCTGGTCCGATGCCATATCACCCAAGACCAAACCGTTAGCGCACACGAAACGAAATTTCCCGGCCATCATCTGGTAGCTGCTGCTGCCGTCGTGGCTGTTCAGCAAAATAATTTCGTTCGCTTCCTGGGTCAGGATGTGGCTCTTGTGACGCAAGCGGAGCATGTGCTTTGTATGCTCGCGCTTGGCCTCATTGCGCACGCGCGTCTGACAGGCCATGAAAGGCTCGAAGCCCTCGGCGCGCAGTGCATCCAGCACCTTGACGGTCGGAATGTACAGGTAACGCTCTGAACGGCTGTCGTGGGCTTCTTCTGCGAAGATCGACGGCACCTTGTGTGCTATCTCATCGTTGGTCAGGGCCACGTCGCTGCGAATCATGCACGGGTTGCGGAAATTGCTTGAAAGACGCATGTAATTCTCCTTGATAGAGGAGCCCAGCGAACTGGGCCCCAATGGCTGTTGATTAACCTGCGAGGGCTACGGTTGTTTGTGGACGGGTGGCCTTGATGACCTGCCCTACTTCCTCAACCGCAACGCCTTTGCGCTGGTAAGCCGGCACACGCTCCAGGAGCGCGAAATCAACATGCCCAAGGGCATTGCAACGTGGTGTTTTGGTAGCTTGATATTTCATTGTGAATCTCCTGCAAGGTTAGCCCGGAGCGGTTGCCGCCGCTCGTTTCGGGCATCGAGGCCAATGCGGCTTCGATGGGTTTATTATACCAACAGGAGCTGAATACGTAAACACTTGTAAAGACTAATTACTGTTTTTATTTATTAAAAACCCGTTTTCTGCGGGCTTTATTTATCTATTGAGTTTACTTTATTAACTTAATCAATTCTAAAATATGTAAACTCTTCAAATTTTAACTTCGAGCTTTAATGCTAGATCGCCCTGCACTCCCCCCGAGTCCCCCTGAGATTTCAATGAAGTAACTATTTGTTCGAGCTGGCTAGCAATCTCTGCTGGGAGCCAAGTACTCACTTGTACCCAATTTTCGGGTAATGACTCCATCCGACGCTTGATCCTTTTTAATACCTGGTGAATAGCCTGCCTTGAAACATTTGTCTCCGCCGCCGCCTCGGCGACAGTGGCCCCCATTACCAGTACGAGCCTGGCCGCAGTTATCGAGGTATCCGAATATCCACGACGCCTGCTCTTGTCTTTTAGCTCTGCCATCAGGGTCTCGAATTCGGCCGCACTCATTTCCCCCGTGGTTGGGGTCGGGGCAATGAGCCTGATCAACTGAGCAATCTCAGACGCTTTCAGCGTATTCTTGATATCCTGCGCCAGTGCCTGGAGCTGTTCCTGGTTAACTCCGTCTTTTTGCATGCCCACCATCTTCGTCTCGCGCCTATTTTTGACAACATATGTAAACACTATTTACGTGCTTTCACAAGGTCTTGATGGGGGTTATGATGAGCATGCTTATTCCAGATCTCCTGCAAGGACTATGGAAGCACGGTCGCCCGCCTTGCCGGGTACGCGGCCACCAAAAACCCTCATCTCCCGATGAGGGTTTTTTTTGGCTTGAGATTGGACGTTTGCCGATATTGATCTCGTCATAACCCCTAGCTCCAGTGCATGGGCTCAGCATTTCAAAAGTGGTGATAAAATAGGTTATCACCAATTATTGCCGTTTATCGGTTTCGGCGACGGCGGACCTAATCGGCATTGCTTTTGTGACCAGATACACAGCCAGTGATCTCACGCGAGCCAATAATGAGAATGATATGCAGGAACTGACGAAAGCCCATCAGAACGATCAGCGTCGGCTCACGTCAGTCGAATTTCAGACGCTGGCCCAGGTTCCGGCCGCGGTCGAGTGGTTTGCCAACCTCGACAACCCTCGAACACGACGTGCCTACCAAAATGACCTGGAAGATTTTTGCGGATTTGTCGGGCTGGCCTCCGCTGATGAATTTCGCGTGGTGACCCGATCGCATGTTCTGGCCTGGCGCGCCCAGCTCGAGCATCGCGGTCTGGCGGGCGCCACGATTCGACGCAAATTGGCGGCGCTGGCCAGCCTGTTTGATCACCTCCTGGAGAGCAATGCGATCGCCGGCGGCAATCCCGTGCATGGAGTGAAACGACCGAAGATCGAGAGCAACGAAGGCAAGACGCCGGCATTGGGCGATCACCAGGCCAAAGCGCTGCTTGAGGCCCCGGACGAAACGACCCTTAAAGGGCTGCGCGACCGGGCGCTAATGGCTGTTCTTCTCTATCACGGACTGCGCCGCGAAGAAGCGGCGCTGCTGCAGGTCGGCGACATCCAAGACCGCCGCGGGATTCAACACCTCAAGGTACACGGCAAAGGCGGCAAGGTGCGCTACCTGCCGTTGCACCCGGTGGCGGCCGGGCGCATCCATCAGTACCTGGAAAGCTCAGGGCATCATTGGGCGGACAGGAAGGTACCGCTGTTCATACCGTTGCGCGGCAAGCTAACCGGTGCCGGCATCACAGCCAACGGCATCTATATGGTGGTGGCGGCTTACGCGAAGAAAGCCGGGATTCAGGTCGACGGTCTAGGAGTCCACGGACTACGAGCCACCGCCGCCACCAACGCCCTGGAGCATGAAGCCGATATCGCCAAGGTCCAGGCCTGGCTGGGTCACGCCAATATCAGCACAACCAAGATCTATGATCGCCGGGAGAACAGGCCTGAGGACTCACCGACCTACAAGGTGAAGTATTAACCAGCTAATTCGACACCAGTGGTGCCGAGATAGCATCGCTGTGGCTCCGCTAGCCACACCGCTTTTCCACCTGAAATCCCAGCGCAGCCGGCACTACCATGTCGGACTTCATGGTTCGCAGTCGGTACGGGTTACGCTCGGCTCCGCAACGTTGATAGCCCTTCTGACCGCAACTTTCTTCTTATTGCACCGCAGCGGAAATTCTCTATCAGTGCATCGAATTACCAGTACTGCGGGAGCGCTGTTCTGTTGGTTCGGCACCGGGTCTTCAAACACGCTCGGCACGGCGCCACGGGATTTTCTACTAATGATTCAAGGGTGGAATTTGCCGAAGGGGCGACGTCGATTGGCAGTTCCATCGCCGTGATCGTGCTTCATCAGCCTCATCTTTGACGAAGTCACCGACTGTGCGCTTGTGGAGTGTAGACACGATCGTACTTGAAAGGCGTGAGCTCTTTCGCCTCAATGACCAGAGCTATACACACACCTGCTCCTAGAACCCGGAGTCGCTGTGATACCAGTATGTTCCATTCTGTTGGACCTTGAACCGGCACACGTACACGCCGGACGGCTCGATGACCGCGAAGCTCAGCTCTGGTATACCGTCAATTTTCTGCGGCAGGATGATGATGTGCCAGTGTCTGGAGGTGGAAGTAGAGGCGGCAGCATTGAGTAGG